>NZ_JBHWVJ010000037.1:0-74952 GCF_042736725.1 Streptomyces sp. NPDC060028
GTGCGGCCCGCCACCCGGTAAGGGTGGCGGCCCGCACTGCTGCGGCGGTCAGCGGTTCTTGCCGCAGGGACCAGCTATCGGTGGATACCGCGCACGGCTCCCCCTGCACGATGTGCCGTGGGCGAACTTCTTCCCGCCCTTCCACGTCCAGCCGACCATGGATGCCTTGGTCAGGGCCGCGCTCACCGGGGTGGCGTCTTTCCAGGCGGTGAGCTTCGAGCGGTACCCGTCCGGGTCGTACGTGATCAGTCGGGCGCGTACCCCGGTCCCGTGGCCTTCCATGCGGGCGCCCACGTCATCGCACCGCACGGCGTAGACGGTGTCCCCGGACCGCACGACACAACGGACGCCGAGCGGCCCCGGGGTGCGCCTACACGAGCGACAACCGACCTTCAGCGGAAAACGACACCCGCCTTCACCAACAAACGACACCGACCTCACACCACCCAGCCCCCGCCACCAGGAACGATCCAACTCACGCCCAGTGCAACGGACTGTCGCCGTCCGCTGCAACTCACACGTCGCATATCACTCAGTGCCAGCCGGTATACCCGTCCTGATTCACGGGCCCGGTGTCCGTGCCCATCCCGGACAGGAGGCCTGCCGGGAAGAGAACCGCCACGATCAGCACGAGCACCGCCAGCCAGAACTTGTCCCCGGCTCCCGGACGGTCCTGGCCCCGTGGACGATCCAGCCGATCACCGTCCCCCGCACCTCCCCGGCCCTCGGCGTCGCGATCCTCGTCGGCCACCGCGCACCCCCTCTCCCCACGCATGGCACCGCGCCGCACCGCCGGCGTCAAGCCTCCGCTCAACAGCCACTCCCACCAGAACGCCCCGGGCACAGCACAGGCGAAGCCGTACGGATGGGTCGTCTGGCTAGCCAGCAGCTCAGAGGGAGATGCCTACGCGCCCGAGCGCGGGCGAAACGGTACACCTCCGCCACATGCTCGCCCGGCTCGGCGGTGGCCCAGTTCGGGTAGTACACCTCCCGGTTGGAGGCACCGCGGGCGTACCCGTGCTCGGCGAGCCACGCACCGACAGCGTCGTGGGCGGCAGCCATCGCCGAGTAGCCCTCATGTCGCTTCGTCAGGGCGGTGTACGCCTCACGGTGCGCCAGCTCGATGCGCACCCCGATCCGCTCCGCCGGTTCGACCGCGTTCTGCGTCGGGGCACAGACCTCCACCAAGCCGTCGGAGTCCGCTCACCAGGCCGTGGTCTGAGCGTTGTACTTGGCCAGCCCAGGCGGCCGGACGCGGTCAACTTCCCCAGGCGATGGCCCCGGCAACGGTCTAAGGCCTCTTCGGCCAGCTCCGTGGTCTCTGAAGCAGCACACCAGCAGGGCCGCTCACGGTGTGGCTGGCCCTGCTGGTGTGCACTGGGGCAACGGGCTGGGGACTTTACTGGTCAGCGATCTGCTGGGTGATCCGGATCTCCTTGAACTCTGCGGGCCGGGCCGGGCCGGGGCGTAGCCGACGTCGATGACGAGCCTGCCCTCTGCGGTGTCGTCAGCGGGGTTGTTGCTGTCGTCGCAGATCACGTAGAAGGCTTCCTCCGCCGTCTTGCCGACGAGTGCGCCCCGGCGCCACTGGTCCGTGAGGAACGAGGTGACGCTCTGGCGCACGCTGGCCCAAAGCTTCTCGTCGTTCGGTTCGAAGACCGCCCAGTGGGTGCTTTGGGTGATCGAGGCTTGCAGGTAGCTGGCCAGGCGCCGGACGTGCAGGTACTTCCAATCCTGGTCTCGGGAAAGGGTGCGGGCGCCCCGAACAACGAGGCCCTGGCCGGGGATGGCCCGAAGGCAGTTCACGCCAACATTGTTCAGGGGACCCTGTTCGGCGTCGGTGAGGTGGTGTGAAAGACCCGCAGCACCGCGGAGGACCTCGTTCCCGGGCGCCTTGTGGACGCCTCGCGCGGCGTCAGTCCGCGCCCAGATCCCAGCAATGTGTCCCGAGGGCGGCGTCCTTCATGTCACCGCCGTCGGCGCTGGGCACGCTCCACGGGTAGTAGATCGTGGCGAACTGCGCCTCCTCCTCGTCCAAGCCGAGCAGTTCGGGGACCTCGGCCGGTTCGGCCTCCTTAGAGGTGTGCAGGAGAGCCATCCGGGTCTGGACGTTCGCGCAGTGCCGGGCGACCGTCTTGGCGATCACGGCGCCGTCGTCCTGGGCCTCCCACAGGTCCGGGGTCATCACGATGTTCACTTCGGTGTCGAGGAAGGCCAGTGCGTCCTCGTACCCCGCGAGCTGGCCGGCTGAGCCCGTACCGGCGACCCAGTATGCACCGCCGCCGTTCTCGAACCAGCCATGCACGGCGTCGGCCAGGTAGGAATCAGAGCCGCCTGCGCCCTCGCCGAACTCCTTCCAGGACCGGATCTGGCGAGGGGCCGCGGCCTTGATGGGGCCGATGAACACAGCGGTCGAGGTTGCCGCTCCACAGATCGTGTGGACCCGCAAGGGGGAAGGTCAGTCATGAGCAACTCCTTCTACGAGAGACAGCAGCCAACGCGCACGGCTCCCCATCGCGGAGAACCGCACGCGTTGCGGAGCGTAGTCAACCAGGCACCTCAAGCGACATTCGGAACTCAGCCACCAGGCGCCCGAAAGACGGCGCAGAGCCGACCCAACGCGTACGCACCCATCTGCCAATCAGACGCCGCGAGCAGCCACCCACGACACCTCGTGTGACTGAGCCTCTACTTGGCCCCTACGGCCGAGTAGAGCGCTCAGCGTGGGGGCGGGACCGAAAAGCCCGGCCTTCGGAAGTCATGTCCCACCCAGGCCCCATGCATCGAGTCCGCCGTAGATATGGGCCCTGAGGCAGTGGCGGACGTCAAAGCCCAAGGCTTCGCCGCGGTAGATGGCGATCAGTGAGTCCTTGCCCCGCCACCAGGTGTCAGCGAGTCCCTGAACTTCAGGTACCGGCTCAAATCCGTCGAGGTCCAGCTCCTCGACGGCGCCACCCTTGATCTTCGTGATGGTCCTGGCCCAGTAACCCGCATGGTCGGCCAGAGCCAGGCACCCACCCCTCTGTGCTGGCGTGCAGCGGTGTCCAGCGGTCAGCGTCGATCCCGAACTCGCCTCCCGGCCCGATCATGAACCCGTGGGCCATGGAGACGCGACAGCCGCCGGCCGGGAAACGCCATCCGTCCGCGGCCGAGCCTTCGGGCACATCGGCTTCCAGAACCCGCGGGCCGCCCTCGTATTCGGGGGCAGGGGGCAGAGCGATGCCGCCCCAGCGCTCCTGGAAGGCCACGGCCCGGTCGATCTCCGCAGGTGGTATTCCGTGTTCGAGCCATACCTCCCGACAGAGCGTGAGGTCGCGGCGGGGAACACGCAGCCCGTGTCCCTCGACGAAGTACCGAGCTCGTCGGCTCAGGCCTTCAGGCGCCTGAGGGATCAGTGGTACGCGGGTGTCCGCCGTCACTGCTTCTGCCTCTCGCGGGAGGACGCCGGTACCGCGGCGATCTCCCATTCAGGGCGACACGCACCACCGTATGAGCAGACGAATCCGAATGCACTGGCCATGACACGGAGCCTACCGATCGCCCTAGCCACCACGTTCGTGCCCCTCTTGCATCGCCGACGACCCAGCCGCCTCCGGCACTCAGGCAGGACACCCAGGGGCCAGCAAAAGCGCTCAGTCACACACACGCGTCTCCGGCTGTGACTGAGCAGCACGACCTTTCGAGCACGGTCCTGGCTGTTCGGCATGAGGTGGGCGGACACCCGGCGGGCAAACCACCGCCGTCGCCCGGGGCCGGGCTCACAGACACCAGGAGCCGCCGCTCCGGCTCGCCCGGGCCTCCACCGTGTAGCCCTGCTCCCCGTCGAATGCCCAGGACACGGCGAGATGGGAGGTGGCGCCGTCGATCTGCTTGGTGAAGCAGAGGCCGATCCGTTCGCCGGCAGGGTCGTGGCGCCAGGCGGGCTCGTCCGGCTCGGGCGGTGCCGGCAGCCAGCCGTTGCGGGCGGCGGCCGCCCTGTAGTAGGCGACGACGTCCTCTCGGCGGGCGGGCTCGGTGTACCCCTGGCCGAAGTACGCGAAGCGGTCGTCGTCGTCGCAGCCGGAGTATGACCCGTCGTCGGCCTGTGCTCCTTGCGGGGTTCCGAGCGTCCGGACCTGGGCGGCCATCGGGTCCTGCAGTGCCGCGTCTGCGGTGGTGCAGCCGTAGATCCCGCCGTTGAGAGCCCACCAGCCGCCCATGACGGTGAGTGTGCCGAAGACCAATCCGCCCGCAACTACGGACGCTCCCACCCGAAGATCGTTCACGGGCGGGAGCGTACCGGTCGGCAGCGGCGGGGAGAACCCGGGCACCCGCACCATGAGCGACAAGGCTGCCCCTACCCCTCAGACCCAGTTCACGCCCACCAGCGGAAACCCACCCATCACTCACGGGCCAGGAGGACCTGGCCGCCGAGCGCAGCCGGACAGCCTTCCTCAGCCGGGCCGTCACCGAACTTTCGATCGAGAACGAGGTGCTCAAGAGTCGGGGCTGAGGACCAAGCGGTGTCACGCCGCTCACCGCCCGTCGCTGGGGCGGGTCAACCTGCCTGATCTGCGCTCGTGGGCCGCCCGATTCGGTGCAGCCCGCGAGGGGACAGCGCTGAGTTGACCTCCCGAACCTTCCGCGGTCCGTTGACCGGGGTGGGGCGGTTTATGCGGAGGGGGCGGGCAGGATGAGAGTGGCTTGCAGTCCTCCGGCTCACGGCCGGGTGCTGCAGGGCGGCTCGTAGGGCCGGTCCGGCAGATAGCGCTTCCACTGCTGGCGGGTGATCGGGTCACCCACTGTGGCGCAGAGGCTTGGAATGATTCGCTCCGGATCGGTGTCCCAGAGTTCCACACCCCATTGCGTCTGGACGGCGAGGGTCTTGCCGTCCGGGCTGAAGGCGAGCGCTTGGGTGCTCCCGTACTCCTCACCCGGCAGCGTGGACTCCCGTACCGGTGCAACGGGATCGGTCAGGTTCCAGAGCTCGGGACGCGTTTCGGACGACAGACCGAGCTTGACGGTTCCGGTCAGAGCGAGACGGGTGCCATCGGGGCTGAAGGCCAGCGGCCCGGTCTCGGAGCCGACATTGACGGTGACCGGGTCGCCGATGAGCTGGTGGCGCTCGACCCGCCACAGCCGCAGCAGCCCGCTGTGGTGGACCGCGAGGAGCGAGTCGTCCGGCCTGTAGGCGAAGTGAGAGCCCAGTCCGCTCGCCGGCAGCGGACGCGTCCAGAGCGCAACCGGGTGGGCCGGGTCGGTCACGTCCCAGGACTGCAGCCGCCGGGTGATTCCCATCTTGTACCCTCCCTCCCGCTCGTCGTCGCTGAAGCCCATGATCGCGGTGAGCGCCTGCCCGTCCGACGAGAAGGCGATCTCGCTCAAATCTCCTTCGATGCGGCCCGTCTCCCGAGGCTCCCGCGGGTTGGACACGTCGTAGATACGGATACCCGGACGCGACTGTCCTTCCTGTTTCCCGCCGCGGGCGGACACGGCGAGGAGCGGGCGGGTGGGGCTGAAGGCCAGTGCGTCCACTCCCCCGTCCAGGCCGAAGACCGTCAGCGGCGGACCGTCCTGGTCCGAGGTGCTCCTCAGCTGAAGGCGGCCGGCCTCAGCGCCGCCGTCTGCCTCGGTGGCGGCGACCAGGGCTCCGTCCGGGCTGAGCGCGATGGCCACGCCGCGGTAGGGCACAGGGGCCGGTCTCCGGGACAACAGTCCGGGGCTCTCCGGGGTCGTGACGTCCCACAGAGCGTTCGAGCCCAGGTTGTTCACCGCGAGAAGCCGTTTCGGCCCTGCCGACCGGTAGACGAGATCCGCTCCGGCGCTGCGGCGCCCGGGCAGGAACGCTATGGCTCCCAGCTCGGGCACGGTGGAGAGGTTCCAGACGCGGATGCTCTCGAAGCCGGCGTCCAGCAACCGGTCGGAGTGGCCGGGATCGATGGCGACGGCTCCGGGCGAGCTGGACGCGCTCGCGCCGACCGTCAGGATCCCGGTGCCGACGCCGGGAGGCGTGCCGGTCAGCCAGGCCTGCCACTGGCTGCCGCATTTCGTCACGATCTGGCGGCCGTCGGGGGAGAACGAGAGCCACTGCACGCCTTCCGCGTTGCATTTGCCCTTCTGCGCGTCGGGGTTGGGGTCACCCGCCGCGACCAGCCGGGGGGTTCGAGGCTCGTCGAGGTTCCACAGGGCCACGCCGCTCATCGGGTCGGATGCCGCAGGTACGGCGAGGTTCCGCCCGGAGGCATCGAAGTCCGCCCGGTGCAGCAGACTCGAGGGGAGGATCGCCTGTTTCGTGGGGTCGGCCGTGCGGAGTTCGGACAGACGGGCGGGGCGCGAAGGGTCCCTGACGTCCCACAACAGCACCTTCCCGTCGATGCTCACGCTGGCCAGGAGATCACCCGTCGATGCCGCGGCCAGCGAGTCGATCCTGTCGGCGTGGCCGGTCAGTGCGGGCAGTTCCTTCGGGGCCGACCTGTTGCCGAGGTCCCAGCGGTGGACCTCACCGGTGTACGACCCCGTGAAGGCCGTGCGTCCGTCCGCGCTCATGGACAGTGCGGTTCCGGCCTCGCCTACCGACAGCTCCACGATCTGCACCGGATGCGCGAGATCGGTGACGTTCCACAGCCGTAGTGTCGCGGCGAGGGACTTCGGACGGTCGAAGGGGTACGTGAGCGCTGCAAGCAGCCCACCGCTACGGTCGAAAGCCATGGGCCCGGGACGGCCCACATCGATCCGTCCGGCATCGGGGCCGCTCGCCCCGCGCAGAACGATTCCGTTGTCGGTCGCGATCGCGAGGGCACGGCCGTCGGCGCTGAACGCGAGGACGTTCGCCGATTCACCGTCGTTGATCACGCCCGGGGTGCGCTGACTGTTGGAGAGCGCACCGCGTCCGCTCCCCGCGTCGATCCGGTAGGCGAGCAGGCTGAGCTGTTTGGCCAAGCCGGGCTGGTCCCTGCGGAGGCTCTCGGCTTCGGATGCGAGGTACCGGGCGAGGTCACGCTCCTGCGCTCGCGACGCCTGCCGCTGGAACATCACGGCGCCCGCCAGGCCCAGCGAGGCGAGCAGGGCGAGGACGGTGACGAAGGCGACGGCGGCCTTGCGGCGTCGCGCGCCCCGGCGTTCCTGTCGCCACGACGCCTCCATGAACGCGGCGGGTCCCGGAGGGAGACCGGCGGCTGTGGTCGGAGCGTTCGCGGCCCTTTCCCGGACGGCGGCCAGCCGATTCCCCCGGTACAGCAACGAGGAGTCGCGCCCGGCCCGCTCCCATGCCTGGGCGTCGTCGGCGAGTTGCTGGCCGGTGCGCAGCCAGTCGCGGTCGGCGTCGATCCATTCCCGCAGCCTGGGCCAGGCGCGCAGCAGCGCCTCGTGGCTGATCCGTACCGTGTCCTGGTCGGCTGTGAGCAGGCGGGCCTTCGTGGTGAACGTGTCGATCGCCCGCTGGGCCGCCTGCGTGTCGGGCAGGCCGTGCAGCAGTTCCGAGCGGTCGGCGGGCCGGGCCGTGTCAGTGGTGTCCGTACCCACCCGGACCAGGCGGGGCAGCATCCGGCGGACGGCCTTGCGGCCCGCCTCGTCGAGTGCGGTGTACTCCCGTTCGGCGGTCTCGGCGATCGCCTGGGAGATGCCACCGGCCGCGCGGTATCCCGCGACGGTGAGGTGCGTTCCCGCCCGCTTCTCCCAGGTCGCCCACAGCACATGGGACAGCAGAGGCAGGGCTCCGGCCTCGGGGCGGTCGTGGGCTGCGGCACCGAACTCGTGCAGGATGACGTCGGCGAGGCCGTCGTCGAGCAACAGGCCCGAGGCCGCGGCCGGTTCTTCGATCGTGGCGCGCAGTTCGGCAGAGGTCATCGGCTCGACCAGGAGCTGGCCGCCGTCCAGGGCGGCCCGCAGCTCGGGGTGGGTGACGGCCTGCCCGTAAAAGTCCGCCCGCAGTGCCAGTACCACCAGGGTCCGTGGCGGGACCCCACCCACCGGAGCAGCGAGAACGGTCAACGCCTGGAGAAAGGCAGAGCGTTCCTCTTCGGCCGGGCAGAGCGTGAACAGCTCCTCCAACTGGTCGATCAGGACGACCAGCTGCCGCGCGGGCGGGTCGTCCGTCTGCACCTCGCCGCTCTGCCCTGCGATCCAGTCGGCCACGAGGCCCGGCTCTGCCCGCAGGAGGTCGGCTGCGTCTGCCGGGCCGCGGGCGCCCAGGGCGGCGAAGCCGCCGGGTGCGACTGCGCCCAGTTGCACGGCGAGGCGCCGCAGCGGGCTCGTACCGGGGGTGAACCGAACGCACGGCCAGCCAGCGGATCCCGGCAGGCCGCCGTCCCGTAAGCCCGCCAGCAGACCGGCGTTGAGCAGCGAGCTCTTACCGGAGCCCGACGCACCCACCAGGACCAGCAGTGCCGGCCGGTCGGTTGACTCGGCGCGGGACCCAAGAGCGGCGAGAACGCGCTCGGTCATCCGGTCGCGCCCGAAGAAGACGTCGGCGTCCTCCACCCTGAACGCTTCCAGCCCGGGGTAGGGGCAGCGGCCGGGGGCCGGCGGCTCCTGCGCCGGGGCCTCGACGGCTCGCCGCGCCGGGTTCGGGGCGATGACGAGACGCCCTGAACGGTCCCCCGCCTGCCGCCGGGGCCAGGGCCGTTGCTGATCGCGCAGGTTCTGGAAGACCGCGTCGTAGACCGCGTCCAGTGTCAGTGGGTGCGGCCCCCGAAAGTCTCCTGTCGTCAGTACGTCGATCAGCGCGCCGGAGAACGCAGTGTGCACGGCGTCGGAGGGCGCGTCGGCGAGCTGCTCGGCGGACCCGATGAAGTACACGCCGTGCGTGGGCTCCACGGCCAGCGCCGGAACGGATGCGGAGGTACCGAGTGAGACACGCCCCGAGAAGCAGCAGTCGAGGACGAGGACGACCGATGAAGCCCGGCTGACTTCGAGGGCCTGCCGCAACGCCGTGAACGACAGCGCCTGGTACCCCGCCATGCCGGGCGTGAGCCGATCGGTCCCACTGGCCGCGAGATGGAGCTCCCCGCCCGGGCCCAGCAGACCATGCCCGACGAAATAGACCAGCAGGACGGTGTCCGCCCGCTGCGCCTCCTCCGTGACTGCCTCTGCCATGGACCGCGCGTCGGGTGGATCGAGCAGCAGGCGCAGCCGGTCCGGTCGTACCCCGCACCGTTCGGTGAACACCGTCCGCAGGTCCTCGAACGTGCGCGCCACCGAGGGGACGGAGGGCAGGTGCGGACCGTGATGGGTGGACGTAGCGATGAGCAGGACCCGTACACCGGGTCCGGACAGGCTGGTCACCGGAGCTCGCGCCGACCGGTTCCGCCTGCCTCGCCGCCGTTCCCGCCCTCAGCGATCTCCGTGATCGCCTCGGCCTCGCCCTCCGCGCCTTCCTTGGCCAAGGCGTCCACCATGTCGGCCACCTGCCGACGCAGCGCTTCGGCGTCCAGACCGGAGACGCGCCGGGCAGTCAGCTCCAGCGAACGACGCCCCGGAAGGGTCAGTTTGATCCGCACGTCGCCACGGCGCGTCCGCAGCCAGGCGAGGACCGCGACGGAGAACGCGGTCACGGCGCCGCCAGGGCCCAAGGCCACGACCACTGTCTCAAGCACCGGCCCCAGCTTGCCGGGCGGCGGAGGCGCCTCCTCGGCCGTGACCCGGCCCCGCAGTTCCTCGACGCCGACCAGCCACTCCTGTAACGACCGGAGCTGATCGGCCGCGTCCTGGCCGTCCGCGAGCACCCTCACATCCATGATCCCCCGATTCTGGACGTCTGTGTTGCGCAATCGATCACAGGCAGCGGCCAGGTTATCGACGGAGCGGAGGAACCGGTAGGCCATTCACTGCTGTTCTCGTCCGCAGCGGCGCGGCCCACAGACAAACAGGGGGCTACAGCCCCGCTGCCGACGGGCTCGTATCGCCACGATCCGAACTCTTGGAACCCGACAGCCTCGGATCCGACACCTCACTTGACTGGTGAATGGTCCAGCTGCCGGAGGCGACCGTGCAGCGGGTACTCGGAGGGCGGGCGGGCCGGCAACTGCGCGAGGTGGCCCGCGGCGTCGACCGCAGGGTGGTGGTGCCGACGGAGCTGCCGCACAGCACGGCCGGGCAGCGGCGGTTCGCCACCGACACCCTGTCCCCCGAGGCAGCCGTGCCGCGCTGCTGTCGCTGGCGGTCGAGCTCGGGGACCGGTTGCGGACTCGACGGCAGGCGGCCGAGGCGATCACGATGACCGTCACCTTGGCCGGCCGCTCCCAGGTCCACCGCAGCCGCCACCTGCCCGGCGGCCCGACCGCACACACCGAGGACCTCCGCGACACCGCGTACGAGACTTCTCAATGCCATTGTCAAGCCGCGCGGGTGCTGTCCAGACGGAACTACGCCGCTGGTTCAACGCTCGCCGCGATAGCTCCTCTCCGAAGGTGAACCGCCAGGACCTCCATCTCGACGAGCGTGCCGATGAGACCGGTGTCGGCGAGTTCCGTCGCCTGAGCTCGTGCTTCGCCCAGGGAAAGTTCCCGTGCACTGCGGAGAGCCTGCAGCACGGGAACAAGGCTCGGCACGGCTCCAGACAGGCGAAGCCGCACTGGCCCGTGCGCTTGCAGCAGAACCTGTCGAATGTTCTCGGGCGTGACGGGGCCGCTGTCTTCCTCGCACCACCCATTCGGGCAGTCCACGCATCGCCCTTCGGTGCCCCAACAGAGCATGCCGCGGTCGAAGAACTGACCGACATCGCAGGTCGTCGTACCTCCGCAGGCACTGCACCGGCCTGTGACCTGCACTCCTTGTGCGATCACAGAGATCTCCTCAGCGTCATGGGTCAATGCTGATGGGATCCTCCCTGAGAAGTCGGCTTTGGTCGATCAGGTTTGCGATCGCCGAGAAGCCCTACTGGGCGATTGCGGTTGCTACCGGTGGCGTGAGTTCGTAGTGCCGCTGGTCTCGCAGAAGTGCCCACAGGACGTTAACTCGTCGCCGGGCTGGCGCCAGGACTGCTTGGGAGTGCCTCTTGCCCTCGGCTTGTTTGCGGTCGTAGTACCGGCGTGCTTCCGCGCACGTTGCAGTACTAGGACACGTATCCGGTTGCGATCAATCTGCGGATTCGCCCGCTCGGAGGGGATATGTCGACCTTCATGTGGTTGCGATGGTGATTCGTGGTCCATCGGAGGGCTCGATAGGAGGGCTGCGGTCAATGGGCGTGGCCGTGGGCGTCTGCCGTCGGCGTCCTCCAGTCGATGCCGTGTCGACGGGCCGCCGCGAGCGCGGTCGGTACGCCGTCCGAGTAGGGCTCGCCGTGACCGGGCAGCAGTGTCGTGGCTGTAATTGCGGCCAGGGACGTCAGGCTGTCCAATGCCTGTGCGGGGTCGTCGTTGAGGGTGCCGGGCATGATCCCGACGGCGCGGCGGCCGGTGACGACGTCAAGGGTCACCAGGGCGTCTCCCGTGATCAGGACATCGCGGTCGGCGAGCAGCAAGCAGCTGCTGCCCGGGCTATGGCCGGGCGTGTGGATCACCCGAGGCGATCCCGGTATGTCCAGGCGCTGCCCGTCGGTGTAGGACTCGGCATTCAGGATCGGTGGCACGGCGAACAGACCCGCGCGCCCCCAGCGCACGGTGAGGGCAAAGACGTGAGGTTTCCACACGTTTTGCCGAATGCGCCGGGGCGGCATGTGCAGTCCGGCGCCTTTGGCCTGAGCCTCGTCGTCGGGGTGTACGTGCACCGGCCGGCCGGTGGCGTCGGAAAGCCGGCGGATGATGCCCAGGTGATCGGCGTGTCCGTGGGTGAGCACGATTGCCCGGACCGCGTCCAGACCTTGCCCCCGCTCCTTCAGCCAGTCCATCAGCGCGGGCCAGTGACCGGGCATGCCGCCGTCCACGACGGTCAGCGCACCCTCCTGCTCGACGACGTACCAGTTGACATGGCCGTCTCCGAAACGGAACACCCCACGGGCAACCTCGATACCGACCTGACGAAGTCTCTGCATCTCGAAGCGCCTCTCCCCCAACAACTTCCACTGTGGAAGCCACTGGGGATACTACC
The DNA here is from genome assembly GCF_042736725.1 of Streptomyces sp. NPDC060028. Lineage (NCBI taxonomy): Bacteria > Bacillati > Actinomycetota > Actinomycetes > Kitasatosporales > Streptomycetaceae > Streptomyces > Streptomyces sp. NPDC060028. The sequence continues at coordinate 12,004 of NZ_JBHWVJ010000037.1, forward strand.
CATTCACTTCCATCATGGAAGCCGCTAGGCTGACGACATGCGTTCGTCCCTCGCCCCCGACAACTGCCCCGCCGCCCGAGCCCTGGACGTGGTCGGCGAACGATGGGCGCTCCTGGTGGTGCGTGAAGCCCTCGGCGGAGCCTGCCGGTTCGACGAATTCCGCGATCGGTTGCAGATGAGCGAGAACACGCTTGCCCGACGGCTGGCTGAGTTGACCGCCGCGGGCGTCCTTGGGCGCACGCAGTACAGCCTCAAACCCGCCCGCTTCGAGTACCTCCTCACCGACAGGGGGCGCGCCTTGGTGCCGGTGCTCGTAGCCTTGGCCGCCTGGGGAAACGAGTGGACTGATCCCGATCCCGATCTGCCGGGGCCGCCCGCGCGACCGGGCTGGCTCGACGACAGTGTCCCGGGCGCCGCCGAGCGGAGGAAATGATCGTCCGCGTCGAGCCGCGGGCATCCGATGCCATCGGCCGGTACGACACCACGCCCGGCCGCGAACCTGCCTCCGCGGTGGAGGCAGCACGCGCCTAGGGCGCGTATGAGTCGTGGTTATTGGGTGGTCCGGGTGCGGTCTTTGAGCCAGATCATCGAGGAGCGCAAGTGGAGGCCGGCAGGGTAGCTGGCTGGGGTCTTGTCGTATCGGGTGGCGATGCCTCGCCAGGCCCTGAGCTTGTTGATCAGGCGCTCGACGGTGTTCCTCTCCTTGTAGAAGTCGGCGTCGTGGCTCACGGACCGACCACCTCTGCCTCTGGAGCCCTTCTTCTTCCGGTTACATCTCGGTGTTGGGTAAGGCCGAAGAGAGCGCCGGTGGGATCGCGCAAGACCACGTCTCCGTTGGAGTCCTGGCGAACTTCGGTCGCACCGAGCTGTCGGGCTTGCTTGGCGTCGGCATCGGGTCTGTTGCTGGCGAAACTGACCAGCCAGAGTGATCGCTGCACCGTTGGTTTCCCTGGCGGGGGGCTGGTGGCGGCGATGGAGTTGTCCGGCAACCGGAACTCGGTGTGCTCGGAGTTGGAGTTCCAGTGCAGCGCTGGTCGGTAGAAGGCGGCGGCATGCGCGAAGTGGTCGGTGAGAAGGCTGATGCCGGCGAAGGTGCCCGGTTCGTGGGCCAGCTGCACGCCGGCATGGGTGCCGGGCTGCCAGAGTGATACGGGTGCGCCGACGGGGTCGAGTGTGACGGCGGCGTGGCCGAGCGTCCCGACCCGCGTGGGTGGCACGATGATCTGGGCGCCCAGGTTCGTGAAGCGGGTGGCGGTGGCTTGGATGTCCGACACGGTAATGTTGATCGTCCAGTAGGGTGCGCCGGCGTCCTCGGCCGGCCCCAGGGCGGCGACGAGATGTCCGCGCAGCGTGCAGAGCCGGTAGCCGTTGGCGTCCGGTTGGGCGACGGTCCAGCCGAACAGCGCGGTGTAGAACGCCCTCGTCGCCTCCATGTCGGGGGTGCCGAGGTCGATCCAGCTCACGCTGTTCTCGGGGTGCCGCGTGATGTGCATTGAGATGACTTTCCGTTGAGGCCGCCTCGCCCCGGCAGTGGAGCGAGGCGGTGTCCAGACCTGACTCGGCGGCGACCTGCGGTGTCAGGCGTAGTAGGGCGAGTTCAGGTCGATACTGGCGTCTTTGACGATGTCGCCGTCGAACAGTCGTGTCGTTGCCGGGGCTCCGGCCCGGCGGGCTTCTTCGGCGAAGGGGCCCTGAGCGAAGGCCAGGGCGTTCTCGGTGCTGTCGAACTCGTAGAAGCCACCGACGGTGTGCGTTCCGATGCCGGACAGCCAGGTCTTGCGGATCAGGCCTGGCGCGGTCTTCAGCGCCGCATTGATCTGGTGCCAGTCGAACTGCTCGAACGGCACTGCCGCCTGGATTTCGGTGTAGAGAAAAGTCTTGCGCATCACGAACCTCCGGTTTCGGGGCCTGTCCGGCCCACGCCACTAGTACGTGCGTCCTAGTAATGTGAGCATGGAGTAGGATGGCCGTACTAGTCAAGGGGGATGCGATGGCCGCGGACACGAAGTCGCGCATGATCAGCGCAGCGATCGGGCTGCTGCAACGCCACGGCCTGGCCACGATGTCCTTCACCGACGTCCTGGCCGAGAGCGGGGCCGCGCGCGGGGCGATCTATCACCACTTCCCGGGCGGCAAACAGCAACTCGCGCTCGAAGCCGCCCGCCGCAACGCGGAGGACGTCCGCGGTCACCTGCACGAACTGCCGGCCCGCACGCCACGCGAAGTCGTGGAGGCGTTCCTTGGCAACGTCCGCCCCGTGGTGCAGGCATCCGCCGGGGGCGGCGGCTGCGCAATCGCGGCGGTCACCATCGACGGCGGTGCGGCCATTGCCGACCAGAGCAGCCTGCGCACCGTCGCAGCCGAAGCGTTCACCGGATGGGTCGGCGAGCTCACCGGAAAACTCACCCACGCCGGAATGAGTCCATCCCAGGCCGCCGATCTGGCCACCCTCATGATCGTCACACTCGAAGGCGCCCACATCCTGTGTCGCGCAGCGGGCAGCATCGCGCCTTTCGACAGCGCCGCCGCGGCCCTGCTCTCCGCCCTCCCGAGCTCGGGTTGACCCGGTGCCAGAACATAGGTTCGGCTCACACTCCGTGTAGCTGTTACGGAGAGTCAGATCTTCGGGGCCATGCGATGCCGGTCGGGTTGGGCACGAAGCTGGGGTGAGGTGAGTTCCAGGGCCCGGTTGTCGCGTCCAGCGCTCATGTGGTTGAGCCAGCGTTCGTACCAGTCGAGGAAGTCGGTGGCGGAGGAGACGTTGGGGCCCCAGTAGCCGTCGCTGTTACCCGTGAGGACGCGGCCCGTGAGGGGACCGGTCACCGCCACGGCACATACGTCGGTGCAGCCCATCTCGATGACGTGGAGGAAGAGGTCGCGTCCGTGAGTCCCGGATCCTGTGCCGTTGAAGCCGCGGGGTGCGCCTGGTTCCCCGCGCGGATTCATGACCAGCAGGGAACACCGTTCCAGCGGCATGAGTCCGTAGAACGGCGCCGCGCCTGAGCCGCCGATCTGCGGTAAGGAACTGCCGATAGGCGTCGGGACGGCGTCGCGGTCACGTTCGATGCCCGCGGCGGGGGTGTGGAGACCGGGGAGGTCGTCGCGTCGGACGGCGTCCCAGCCACTGCGGCCGCCGTTCCCCCTGGCGCTCGGTGAGCATCTGGGCGAAGGACCGGACGTGAGTGGTGAGGGCGTCGAGTTCGGGTCAGTGGACCAGGACGGCCTTGAGTCGAAGAAACGGATCCTCCCAGCTCATACCCCTCACCCTCCCCGGACTCCGACGTCTGATCACCCGACTCACCCACCGCCGGCCAGCACCTGTGTTCAGCACGTCCTGCACTGGTCGAACTGGCGCCGCAGACGCCAGTTCCAGGCTCGCATCAGCCACTACAAACGACGCGGCCACACACCACCAGAAGCTGCCAACCAGTCAACCCAAAGACCGTTGCAGTACTAGGTCAGGGCGAATATGACCTCTCGTGCCGCGCGTTCGCCTTCGGTGGCGCCGCCTTCCATGAAGCCTTGGAAGTCGTAGCTGCAGTGCTCGCCGCCGAGGTGGATGTTGCCCTGCGCTGTGCCTTCGTAGCGCGCGTACCGGTGGAGGTAGCCGGTGGGCCAGTACGAGTAGGCGCCGAGGGAGTAGGGGTTGCGGTGCCAGGCCGACAGTTGGGCTCGTCCGTTCCAGGCGTTTTTGGTTCCGGGGAAGAACGTGTCGATGCCGGTGAGCGTCCGGGTGGCGAGGGTTCGTACGTAGGGGTCGGTCTCGGTGGCGAAGGGGGTCGCGGGGGTGAGCGCGCCGGCCAGGGTGCCGCCTCCGTACTGGAGCAGGATGCCTCCGTTTCCGGGTTGGACCTTGGTCGTGTCCCAGGTCTGCTGGATGTCGGAGTCGGTGAAGCAGTCGCCTGCGGAGACGCCGGGCCAGGGGCCGGTGCCGCGCCAGGGCCGACTGGTGAATTGCATGTTGAGTTTGGTGCAGTAGCCCATGCGGGCGTCGCGCAGAAGGTTCCTCATGAGCGGGTCGAATCCGGCCGCGCTGAGGTCGATGCGCTGAAGGACGGGCAGTGGCAGGCACAGGATGGTGTGGTCGGCGGTGACGGTGCGGGTGGTGCCGGACTCGTTGAAGGTGAGGGTTTGGGTGCCGTCGGCGTTGGCTCGGACCGCGGTGAGTTCGCGTCCCATCAGCAGGGTGCCGGTGGGCAGGGTCTGTGCGATGGCGTTGGGGAGTTGGTCGTTGCCGCCGGTGATGTGGTAGCGCTCGTTGGACAGGCCCCAGATGTTGAAGTGGCCGGGGTTGGGCTGGTAGCCCATGAGGAGGACCAGGGCGAGGGCGGACTGGTCGACGGTGTCGGCGCCGTATTCGACGTTGTAGGCGACGTCGATGAACTGGCCGAGGCGTGAGGTGTGGCCGCCGGGGACCCGGGTCTCGATCCACTGGTACAGGGACATGTTGTCCAGGGCGGTGCCGGTGGGGGTGGTGGTGTTCCAGGTGACCTCACCCGCGTCTTGGAGGTCGCGGCGCAGGGCCTGGTAGACGGCCTTGAAGTCTTCGTCGGCCTGGGCGCGGGGGTAGTAGGCACCGTCGAACCAGAGGACTTCTTCGGCTCCGTTGGGTCCGCCGCCGAGGAAGTCTTCGGTGGGCAGGTTGAAGCGGCGGCACAGCTCGAGGATCTTCTTGTGGCTGGTGTCGATCAGCTCGCCGCCGATCTCCGAGGTTTGGCCGTATGCCCAGTGGTCGCGCTGGGTCCACATGCGGCCGCCGACGCGGGTGGGGTTGGCTTCGTAGACGGTGCAGGCGATGCCCGCGTCCTTGAGGGTGAGGGCGGCGGTCAGCCCGGCGATGCCCGCGCCGACGACGGCGACGCGGGCATCGCCCGTCGGCGGCTTCTTGCCGGCCAGTGCGGTCTCGGCCCGGGCGGGACGGGTGGCGGCGGCGCCCGCCAGGGCGGTGCCCAGGCCCAGAGCGGTGGCACGCTCCAGCAGGGCGCGGCGGCTCAGGCCCCGTACGTCGGCGGCGGGCAGGGACAGTCGGCGGGCGGCGGCGTGTTCGGCGGCGAGTTGCCTCAGGGCGTGCATGACGGAGGTTCGGGCCATGGCGGGTGGCTCCCGGGGGGTGTCAGACGTTCGCGGCGGAAGGGGAGGCGTTCTCGGTGCTGGGATCGGTGCGTTCGGTGGCGTCTTCCAGGACGATCCGGCCGATGACCTCGTAGCGCTCGGGCGCCTTGAACTTGAGGTAGAGACCGAGGGCCAGGCCACCGAGGAAGACGGCGACGACGATCCACGGGATGAGGGTGAAGACGAGGGAGTCGGCGGCGAGTCCGGCCGCGGTCTTCATGTTGATGACCAGCAGGATCACGACGGCGCTCATGGCGATCCCGCCGAGCAGGGGGGCGGTGAACGTCTTGAACCAGTGCCGGTCTTCGGGATGGTTCTTGCGGAAGTAGCCGATCACGGCGAAGGAGCAGAGGGTCTGGACGATGAGGATGGCCATGGTGCCGAGGATCGCGAGCAGGGTGTAGAGGTGGATGTAGGGGTCCTGGCCGGTGAGCCAGAAGGCGGCGACGAGGGCGATCGCGATGGCGCTCTGTACGAGGGAGGCGACGTGTGGGGAGCCGTGTCGGGGGTGGGTGCGTCCGAGGGCCGGGTGGAGGAAGCCCTCGCGGCCGATCGCGTACAGGTAGCGGGCGGCGCACTGGTGGAAGGCCATGCCGCAGGCGAAGGACCCGGTCAGAAGCAGCCACTGGAAGGAGTCGACGGCCCAGGAGCCGATGAAGTGCTGCGTGGGCGCGAAGAACAGGTCGAGGGGGTTGGCGGAGGCGGACAGCTCGACGGACTTGGTCAGGCCGTTGCCGGCGATGGTCATCCAGGAGACGAAGATGTAGAAGAGGCCGACGCCGACGACCGAGATCAAGGTGGCCTTCGGGATGACCCGCTTGGGGTCGCGGGATTCCTCGCCGTACATGGCGGTCGATTCGAATCCGACCCAGGACCAGAAGGCGAAGAAGAGGCCGAGGCCGGCTGAGGTGCCGGTGAAGGCGTTCTTCGGGTTGACCGGTTCCAGCGGGATGCCGTCCGGGCCGCCGCCTGCGAGGAGCACCGCGGTGGCGACGGCGAAGAGGACGGCTATCTCCCCGACCAGCATCACGCCGAGTGCCTTGGCGGTGAGGTTGATGTCGAAGTGCGCGAGGACGGCGGTCACACAGAGCATGACGGCCGCGTACAAAATCCACGGGAGGTCGACGCCGAGTTGATCGTGCACGGTCGTCTTGGCGAAGTACGAGAAGACGCCGACGATCGAGGCCTCGAAGACGATGTAGGCAAGGACTGCGAGCATGCCCGACGCCATCCCCGCGATCCGGCCCAGGCCGTGGGAGATGTATCCGTAGAACGCACCGGCCGCTGTGATCCGCTTGGCCATGGCCACGTAGCCGACGGCGAACACCGTCAGGACCAGGGTGGCGAAGAGATAACCGGCCGGGGCCCCGATGCCGTTGCCGAAACCGACGGCGATCGGCAGGTTGCCGGTCATCGCGGTGATCGGCGCCGCGGTGGCCACGGCCATGAACACCACCCCGACCAGACCGACCGAGTTCGCCTTGAGCCTGTGGACTTCACCGCTGGGACTGTGGGACATGAACGTCCTCTCAACGCTGGCGGCGGGTAGCCGACGGGAAGGCCGCCACTCTCTTACCGCGTGACCCACACCACAACCGACAGAAAGACATCCAATCGGCCCACGAAAACGACGAGTTGTCGGCCCGTCAGACAGCAGAACCGAATGCGTAACCGCCCGGAGATGTTCACGGAACCGGAGAGATGCTAGGACTGCGACGACCCCGACGTGGTCGATGATGCGGTCCGTCGCCGACTTGGACACACGAACAGCGGGGCGAGCCGGCGCTCGTCAGGTTCGTTCGCCAGTATGCGGCGACCGGCTGGACAGAAACCCCCGGCGGTGGTGATCACGGCCGGGCAACGGGGCGACTCCCCGCAGCTCGAGCCGCTCCTTGAAGCGATCCGGGCGCCCCGGCCCGGGCCCGGCAGACCGCGCAAGCGCCCGGACCGGGTTCGGGCCGACAAGGCGTACGACTCCCGCAGCAACCGGTCCTACCTGCGCAGACGCAATATCAAGGCAGTCGTCCCGGAGAAGAAGCAGGCCGCCCACCCAAGCCCTAGCTGAAGGACATGGAGTCCCGATCGCCGCACCTTGGTTCCTACGCGGTACGGCCGGCCTCCGCGACCTCCATCACCCGCACGGTGGCCAGGGCGAGGTACTCGTTCTCACACTCCGTGGGGTCGACCTCGGCGAAGAACGCGGAACGCTTCGGGGGTGTCGCAGCGGCGATTCTTGGTCCTGGGCCCCGACCACCCAACACGCTGGTCTCTGCAACAACCTCGCGTACGCGTACCAGTCGGCGGGACAACTCGCCCCCGAGAACCTGCCGTAGCGAAAACAGCCGAGGCGGAACCGCGCGAGCGGTAGGTGCAGCCAGCGGAGCTGAGCGCCCAGGGTGAGGCGCCTGCCGAGGACTTCCATCGGCACAGTGGAATGGCTCCGTACCGGTCGGTGTTGGTGACAGTGACGGCGGCGACGTCGCCCCATGTGGCCGGGTCACCGAAAACGAACTCACCGCCGTGCTTGGGCGGGCGGCCGCCCTGCGGCGGGCAGATCCACGGCACCGGGACCGACTTGCGCATCACCATGTCTGGGCGGAGTCGGCCGAGTACCTCGACCGGTAGATCACCGAGCAGGTGGGCAATGCGGGGTGCGTCGTAGCCGGCGTCCAGCACGACCAAGATGCTCGGGTCCCCAGCTGCGCTGTCCGGCTTCCACGAGGCGTTCGACGACGTCGCGGACCTGGTCGGCGGTGACCGCGGCGAGGTCGGCGCCGGGCTCCAGTCGGATCGCGTCCAGCAGTGCAGTCCACGAGGTGCGGCCGGCCTCCAGGGCGGCGACGATCGAGTAGGGCCAGCCGGGGACCATCTGGCGTTTGCCCAGGCCGCGGCCGAGAGTGTGGCAGAAGGATCGGTCCGAGCAGGTGTCGGCGTCCGGCCGAAGCCACGGGGAGACATCCACAGCCAACACCAGGCGGCCGTCGCTCGCGCGGGGAAGCAGCACGCCCGCCAGCATGCGACGAAGGCGGGCGACGTCAATCCGGCTCCGGTTGATCCCGGAGTACAGAGCCCCGTGCCCGCGACGGTGTTCCGGCGCGAGCGAAAGGTCCACGAGGGTCCGGACCGGCCCATCGGTGCACAACAGCGCGTCGCACAATTCGAACAGGGCATCCGCCCGCGACGTCAGGCACGCGTACAGCTCGGACCGGAACTCCGACACCGTCGCGAACGGGCCTCTTTGAACGCCGTGCTCGACCCGTTCCACGATCCCGGCCTCCGTGCTGCATCATCGCTGAGCACAGCATCCGGCTCGCGCCTTTCACACAGCCGATGAACTGGGGAAACCCCCACCAAGTTCGAGCCTCGTTCGACGCCGGAGGCTAAATGGCAAGCTGAGTAGGTCGCACGCGCGTTGGACGTTGTCGTTGCTTTGCTTCTCCGCCTCGATGAACGGGTGCACCGTCACCGGGTCTCCTTCGCGAAGGAGGGCGTGGCCCGCTTGAGGATGCCGGCGTCCTCGCGCAGGCGGCGGTCTCCCGCCGTGGCGCGGCCAGCTCCTCGCGGTCGCTGCTGGTCAGCCCGTCACGCTCCCCCGCGTCGACCGGGCCTGTTTGACCCAGTCCCGCACCGCAGTCTCGGTCAGATCGAAATCGCGCCGCCGGCACAGCTCGACGAGCTCGGCCTTGAACTCCGGCGTGAACGAACGGCGAGGGCGAGGCTTCTTCTTCCCCGTGCTCTCCATGATGGACATCCTCCCGGGGACGAACCCCTGATCTCGAACGTCCGTCAAAGCGGATCGAGCCCCATCCGCTCATCGACGGCGATCACGACTGAGGTGAGCAGCAATCCGCCGCCCGCGTGCCACGTGCCGTCGAGCATGTGGTGGTGGCGGCCTGCGATGACCACGCCCGGCGTCCGCAATCGGGCCCGGAAGGTCCCGGCGGACGCGTCGAAGCTGATGGCCGCGTCGAAGAAGCCGAGTCGGTTGCCGGTCGCGGGGAAGCATGCCTTGTAGACGGATTCCTTGGCGCTGAACAGCAGCCGGTCCCACGCGGTCCGGGGATGCAAGAGACGCAGGTGCCGGACATGGTCCTGTTCCTCCGGCCCGGCGATGGTGGGCAGCACGCCGGGCTTCAGATGGCGATCGGGCTCCGCGTCAATGCCGATCGCGGTGACGTACCGGCGCAGGGACACCGCCGCAGCCCGGTATCCCGCGCAATGGGTCATGCCCCCGACCACGTCGGAGGGCCACCGGGGCGCGCCGTGAAGGCCCGGGAGCAGGGGAACAGGTTCGACGCCGAGTCGCGCCATGGCCCGGCGCGCGCACATCCGTACCGTCGTGAACTCGGCGCGTCGCAGCGGTACGGAACCGGCCACGAGATCAGCCTCCTCCGTGAAGAGGAACCCGCCCGGCGGGTCCCCGAACTCCTCGGCGGCTGCGACGTGCGGCGGCAGCAGGGCAGCGATCACGCCGCACCGCCGGGGGCCGGCAGGATCTGCACCGGCCAAGGACGGTCGACGGCGCGCTTCAGGCGTTCCCGAGGGTAGCCGAGGGACACCTCCTCGAAGCGGACCCCGTCGTGCCACGTGGTACGCGGAATGTGGAGGTGCCCATACACGACGGCGGTCGCGCCGTACCGGGTGTGCCAGTCGGCCGTCTGTTCGCTGCCGCACCACTGCGCGAACTCGGGGTGGCGCAGGACAGCGGTCTCCTCCCGTTTCAGGGGGAAGTGGTTGACGAGTACGACCGGCAGTGCGAAGTCGATCTCGGCGAGCCGTCGTTCGGTCTCCGCCAGACGTGCACGGCACCACGCGTCCCGCGTCGGATGGGGGTCGGGGTGCAGCAGGAACTCGTCGGCGCACACCACGCCGGTCGCCACCGCCCGCGCCAGGGACTCCGCCTTGGTGAGCGTGCCGGGCGCGCGGAAGCTGTAGTCATAGAGGACGAACAGGGGCGCTACGACGGCCGGCCCGCCGTCGCCCTGCCACACCGCGTACGGGTCCTCCGGGGTCAGCACACCGATGGAGCGGCACAGGTCGACTAGGTGCGCGTAGCGTTTCTCGCCGCGCAGTCGGCAGGGGTCCTTCGGATGCGTCCACAGCTCGTGGTTTCCCGGGGCCCAGATGACCCGTTCGAACCGCCGCGCCAGGATGCCCAGCGCTCGTTCCACATCAGAGACGAGCTCGCCCACGTCGCCGGCGACGACGAGCCAATCGCCTTCCGATGTCGGGCGTAGACGCTCCAATACCGAACGGTTCTCGGCGTACGCGACATGCAGGTCGCTGACCGCGAGAAGCCTGGCACTTGTTGTGAGCAACCCGCCGGGGTCGGCCTCCGTCACAATTCCCTCCCGTGTCGCAAGATACCTCATTTGATTTCCGCGGTTTCTGTCGGGGTGGGCACGTAAAACAGAACCCCACACCCTGTTTGTTGAATCTTGCATGGTTGTAGTGGGTGGGATCAGCATGGGTTGCACCAGCGAAGGATGCGGCCGGGCGGCCGGTCAAGGTTCCAGCGTCAGAGGATCGATCTTGAAGCCAACCTACGGGGAAACATGGCCGGTTTTCGTCTATCAAGGCAGCAGATCCATTCCGCTTGCGCCCGTGCGCGCTTGGCCCGTGCGGCCTGGCTGCGGGCAAACAGCAAACGGTGAAACTCCACTTCAAGTCCGGGCCGGCGGCGCCCTTGAGCCACTGACCGCCGGACAGGTGGGGTCAGCCCATATCGCCTTGACAGATCGCCTGAGCGGTTGCCAGGGTGGTCGTAGATCAACGGTGCACGGATTGGGCTCTGGCCTGCACATCTGTACATCGTTGCAACGGGGGAGAGGGTTCGGTGAAGTTAGCGCAAGAATTTATATTAAATGTGGCCACCTGGATTCCCGACGGCAGGGAAAGCGCGAGCGCGATGGTCGCCGCCGGACGTTTGACCGTCGGTGACGCCGAGGACCTGGCACTCACAGAGGTGCCGGTCTCGGAAGATCTCGCGGCACCCGAGATGGCTGTTCGAGCCGCTCGCCGTGTGCTCGCCGACGCCGCGTGGGACCCGGCCCGCATCGCCCTTGTCGCCCACGGGTGGACCTATTACCAAGGGCACGACTTCTGGTCGCCGGCCCATTACATCGCCCATCACATCGGCGCCGGCGCCGCTCTGCCACTGGGCGTGCAGCAGATGTCCAACTCCGGGGCGGCTGCTCTGGGGATCGCAGCGCAGAAGCTGGTCGCCGATCCGCGGGCCGAGGCGGCCCTGGTCACTACCGGGGACAGGTTCTCCCTGCCCGGCTTCGACCGGTGGGCGTCGGACTACGGCGTGGCCTACGGCGACGCCGGTACGGCCGCGCTACTGCGACGCCGGGGACCGGACGAGCGTCCCGGGGCTCTGCGTCTGCGCTCCTTGGCCTTCGTCACGGACGCCTCCTTCGAGGAGATGTACCGGGGACGCGACCACTTCAGCGTCGCGCCTCTCGCGCACGGCGGCGGCCGCGTCGACGTCAAGCGCCCGAAGAAGGCCTACCTCGAAATGCACGGGGGCATCGAAGGATTCCGGGGCGCGGCCTTGCGGTGCGTGAACCGAGTACTCCGGCTTGCCTTGGCCGATGCCGAGGTGGAGACGGAGGACCCCCGCATCGCGTGCGTGGTCCTGCCCCGGTTGGGCGACAGCGTTCTCGACCTCATGTACCGCCCCGCGCTGGACGCTGCCGTGAAGGCGGAGGTCTTTGCCGTGCGCGAGTCCAGCGGCCACCTCGGAGCCGGCGACCTGCTGGCCAACGCCGAGCACATCGTGGTGTCCGGGGCACTGAAGTCCGGAGACATCGCCGTGGTCCTCGGCGGCGGCGGCGGCTTCACCTGGTCGTGCGCAGTCCTGGAAGCCCTGTAGCCACGGGACCAGGCCGCCGCCCGGAGCATCTCGGGCGTCAAGTCATTTCTCTTTCCCGGCAGGCGACTTCGCGTCCCAGGCCGGAGCGGAAGGAAACCCAAGCAGTGAGCAACGCATACGACGTGATCATCAACGGCGCGAGCGTCGGCGGATGTACCGCGGCCATTCTTTACGCACAACAAGGGGCACGGGTGGCTCTGTTGGAGCGCCGCTCCGACATGGACGCGCACAAGGTCCTGTGTACCCATTACATCCAGGCGTCCGCGTACCCCGTCATGGTGGCGACTGGTCTGGACAAGGCACTGGAGCAGGCGGGAGCCATCCGGAACACCGCCCACTACTGGACCCGTTGGGGCTGGATCAGACCGCCGCACGACGCGGCCGGCGCCCACGGCTACAGCGTGCGCCGGGAAACCCTCGACCCGCTGCTGCGGCGCCTGGCCGCAGGTACCGAGGGCGTGGACCTGAAGCCGGGCCACACGGTGAACGAGCTCCTCGTCGAGGACGGCCGCGTCGTGGGCGTCGCCGGCACCGCCGGCGAAGAGGCCTTCTCCCTACGCGCCCCGCTCGTCGTCGGCGCGGACGGCAAGGAGTCTACGGTCGCCCGACTGGCGGGGGCCCGTGCCGAGACGACGGAGAACGGCCGCTTCAGCTACTTCGCGTACTTCAAGGGCCTTGCCCGGCAGGCGGGTGACGCCGCACGCGTCTACTACCTCGAGCCCGACAACGCGTACGTCATGCCGATGGAGGACGACGTCACCGTCATCGCGGCCGTCGTGTCGAAGCCGCGCCTGGGCGACTTCAAAGCCGACCTGGAAGGCGCGTACATGAACTTCGTGCGCTCCCTGCCCGAGGCTCCGGACATCGACAGTGCCGAACGGATCTCCAAGATCATCGGAACGGTCAACTACCCGCTCGTCTCCCGCGAGCCGGCCGGCTCGGGATACGCGCTGATCGGCGACGCGGCTCTGGCCAGCGATCCCCTGGCGGCCGTGGGGTGCGCCTGGGCCATGCAGTCGGCCCAGTGGCTCGTATCGGAGAGCGCGCCCGCCCTCACCGGTGGGGGCGACGCGACGACCGACACCGCCCTCGACGCCGCGCTCCGCAAGTACAGCGCGCGCCACACCGCGGAGACCGGGCCCCACCACCACCTCATCGCCGACTTCGCGACGGCCCGTCCCTTCAACGAGATCGAGGAGTTCTCCTTCTCCGCAGCCGCGCGCGACCCCGAAATGGCCGCGCACTTCCACACCTTCGGCTCCCGTCTCATGACGGTGGAGGAGTTCCTGTCCCCCGAGATCGTGGCGCGCATGGAGAAGGTCAACGGACACGGCCTGTCCGAGGCCGTGCTCCGGCAGTTGGCCGGCGAGGACGCGGCCGGCGGGGACGAGGACGGGGGTGCGAGCCGAACCAGCAGCACGGGTCACACGCACCAGGAACTGTGGGACGCGTGGAACCGGCTCTGGAACGGCGACTACGCCATCGCCGACGACTACGTCTCCCGGACCATGCGGGTCAACATCCCCGAGTTCGGCATGCCCGACCCCGCGACGCTGAGCGACGGCCCGCAGATCGCCGCCTGGATAGCGGCCTTCCGGTCCTCCTACGCCGAGGACGCCGCCATCACCGGTGAGCTCGGCCCCTTCTTCGTGGGTGACTACGCCATCGGCCGCTGGGTCTTCCGCGGCACCTGGACGGGCGACCGGCCCGCGACGGCCACGGCTGCGCCGGGCACCGAAGTGACCTTCCGTGGAGTGGACATCCTCCGCTTCGAGGACGGCCGGATCGCCGAGTACTGGCTCAGCGACGACCAGCTCGACCTCTATGCCCGGCTCGGCGCGGTGGCAGGCGCCGAGTCCGGTGATTCGCAGCAGGCGGCACTCCCCGCCCGCCTGGCCGGACTCAGCCCTGACGCCGGCCGCGCCGTACTGGTGGAGCGGGCGCTGGACCTGGTGGCGGAACTCCTGGAGGACGAGAAGGTGAGTGCCGCCGCCGGCGCCGCGACCTTCCTCTCCCTCGGGCTCGATTCCCTCACCGCGGTCGAGCTGCGCAACCGCCTGCAGCAGGAAACGGGCCTGCGGCTGCCCACCACGATGGCCTTCGACTTCCCGACCCCCCAATCCCTGGCCGGCCATCTCTGGACGCGTCTCACCCAGACGGCCGCCGCCGACCCTGCGGATCCCTTCGACGTGCTCGCCCGACTGGAAGAACTGGCGCCCGCTCTCGCCGATTCCGGCCAGGAAGCGCTCCGTAGCGAGATGGCCGACCGCCTCGGCATTCTGGCCAAACGCCTCGCCCCGGCCCCCGGCGCCGCCGGGGAGCAGATCGAGGAGGCCTCCGCCGCGGAATTGTTCGCCTACCTCGACAGCAGGCTCGGCGCGGCCGAGGACCGATGACCCGTCACCGCCAGACGAGTCAGCCCGCCCCCACGCGAAGCAGAGAGACAAGGCGCATGTCCGACGAAGCAAAGCTCCTGCAGTACCTCAAACGCACCACCACCGAACTGAACCGGGCCGAGACCCGCCTGCGCGAGGTCGAGGAGCGCTCGCGCGAGCCCCTCGCGATCGTGGGAATGAGCTGCCGCTTACCCGGCGGTGTGAGCACGCCCGACGAGCTGTGGAACCTGGTCGACGAGGGCCGGGACGCCATCACCGATTTCCCGACCGACCGGGGCTGGGACCTGGAGAACATCTACGACCCCGATCCGGCCCGCGTCGGCAAGACCTACGTCCGGGCCGGCGGCTTCCTGCACGATGCGTCCGAGTTCGACCCGGCGTTCTTCGGGATCTCGCCCCGAGAGGCCCTGACGATCGACCCGCAGCAGCGGCTGCTCCTCGAAACCACCTGGGAGGCGTTCGAGGACGCCGGGATCGTCGTCGACGACGTGCGCGGGACGAACACCGGCGTGTTCGTGGGGATCATGTGCGACGAGTACGGTCTGCGCTTCCTCAAGACGCCGATCGAGGGCATCGACGGGTATCTCGGCGTGGGCAGCGCCGGCAGCGTCGCCTCCGGCCGCATCTCCTACACCTACGGTTTCGACGGCCCGGCCGTCACCGTCAACACGGCCTGCTCCTCCTCGCTCGTCGCCCTGCACCTCGCCGGTCAGTCGTTGCACCGCGACGAGTGCTCGCTCGCTGTCGTCAGCGGCGTGATGCTGATGGCGACCTCGTTCTCCTTCACCGAGTTCAGCCGCCAGCGCGGACTTGCCCCCGACGGGCGGGCCAAGTCGTACGCGGAGGGCGCGGACGGCACTGCCTGGGCCGAAGGAGCCGGAACTCTCCTCGTCGAACGTCTGTCGGACGCGCGTCGCAAGGGCCACCGCATTCTCGCGGTCGTCCGGGGTTCCGCCGTCAACCAGGACGGCGCCAGCAACGGCCTGACCGCCCCGCACGGGCCCTCCCAGGAGAAGCTGATCCGGGAGGCCCTGGCCTCCGCCGGGCTCACAGCGGCCGACGTCGACGCGGTGGAGGGCCACGGAACGGGCACCAAGCTCGGCGACCCGATCGAGGCGCAGGCGTTGCTCGCCACGTACGGGCAAGGACGCGGGGGAAGCCCCCTGTGGCTCGGTTCCCTCAAGTCGAACACCGGGCACACGCAGTCCGCCGCCGGCATCGGCGGGATCATCAAGATGGTCAAGGCGATGCAGCACGAACGGCTGCCCAAGAGCCTGCACATCGACGCCCCGAGCTCGCACGTGGACTGGGAGAGCGGAGACGTACGGCTGCTGACCGAGCCGGTGCCGTGGCCCCGGGCCGGCCGGCCACGGCGTGCGGGTGTCTCCTCGTTCGGCATCAGCGGTACGAACGCCCACGTCATCATCGAGGAACCGCCGGCGCAGGAGGCAGCCGTGCCGGCGCCCGTCGACGGCGCCCTGGTGCCGTGGATCCTCTCGGCCCGCAGCGCCGAAGCCCTGCGCGGGCAGGCGGCCAAGCTCCACACGGCGCTCGCGGCCCAGCACACGGCGGACGCCGCTCTCACCCTCGCCACCGCCCGGACGCCCATGGAGCAGCGCGCCGTCGTCATCGGCAGCGACGCCGGCGAACTGCTGCGCGGCGTGGAAGCCGTCGCGGCCGGTACTTCCGCGGCCCACGTCGTACGTGGCACCACCCGCAACACCGGCCGCACGGCTTTCCTTTTCACCGGCCAGGGAAGCCAGCGCCTGCAGATGGGGCGGGAGCTGCACGCCGCACACCCCGCGTTCGCCCAGGCCTTCGACGCCGTGTGCGATGCCCTCGACGCCCACCTGGACGTACCGCTCACCAAAGTCCTCTTTGCCGAGGACGATCCCGAACGGCTCCTCAACCGGACCGAATTCACCCAGCCCGCGCTCTTTGCGGTCGAGGTGGCGCTCTACCGGCTCGCCGAGTCCTGGGGCCTGCGCCCCGACTACGTCACCGGGCACTCCATCGGCGAGATCGCCGCTGCCCACGTCGCCGGAGTCCTGTCCCTGTCCGAGGCGGCCAAGCTGGTCACCGCCCGCGGCCGGCTCATGCAGGCGCTGCCCGGCGGCGGCGCGATGACCGCGGTCCAGGTGACCGAAGCCGAGGCGCTGGCCGCCCTGGCCGGCCGTGAGCACCTCGCATCGATCGCGGCGCTCAACGGTCCGCAGTCCGTGGTCCTGTCCGGCGACGCGGACGTCGTGGCCGAGATCGCCGGACACTTCCGCGATCAGGGCCGCAGGACCAGGGACCTCCCGGTCAGCCACGCGTTCCACTCGCCCCACATGGACGGCATGCTGGACGAATTCGCCGCGCTGGTGGCCGGCCTGTCCTTCTCCGCGCCGCAGATCCCCCTGGTGTCCGATGTGACCGGAGCACTCGCCACCGCCGAGGAGCTGTGCCGCCCCGGCTACTGGGTCGAGCACGTGCGCCGCCCCGTGCGGTTCAGCGACGCCGTCGAGACGCTCTACGCGGAGCGGGTCCGCACCTTCGTGGAGATCGGCCCGGACGGTACGCTCTCCGGCCTGGTCAAGGCGTGCCTCGGCGACGAGCGCCAGGCCCTGGTCGTACCACTGTTGCGGCGGGGCCGTGCCGAGCCGGCGGCGGTGCTGACCGCGCTTGCCGAACTCTTCGTCCACGGCGTCGCCCCCGACTGGCAGGCGGTCCTCGGGGATCTCGGCGGACGCCGCGTCGACCTGCCGACGTACGCCTTCCAGCGCGAGCGCTACTGGCTCGACGAGCCCACCACGGCCGGGGATGTCACCTCGGTCGGGCTCAGCTCCGCCGAGCATCCGCTGCTCGGAGCGGTGACCCACATCGCCACCGACGACAGTGTGGTGTTCACAGGCAGGCTGTCCCAGCAGTCACACCCGTGGCTCGCCGACCACGTCGTCCACGACACGGTCCTCGTACCCGGCACCGCGCTGCTTGAACTGGCCAACCGGGCCGCCGCCCAGGTCGGCTGCGACGTCGTGGAAGAACTCACGCTCCAAGAGCCCCTGGTGCTCCCCGCACAGGACGCCGTCCGCCTGCAGCTCACCGTGGGCGCGCCGGAGGAGGACGGCCGCCGCGCGGTCGTACTCCACTCCCTTCCCGAAGAGGAGCCGGACGAAGGCGGCTGGATGCGCCACGCCGCCGGCTGGCTGGCCCTCTCCAACACCGCCGCGGCTCCCGAGGGGCTGACGGACTGGCCTCCGCACGACGCCTCCGAGGTGGAGCTGGACGGCCTGTACGACCGCCTGGCCGACATCGGCTTCTCCTACGGGCCGGCCTTCCAGGCGCTGCGCGCCGTCTGGCAGCGGAACGACGAGTTGTTCGCCGAGGTCGCGCTGTCCGCCGACCAGCAGGACGCGGCAGGCGCCTTCGGCCTGCACCCGGCGCTGCTCGACGCGGCCCTGCACGCCCTGGCCTGGGACGGGATACGCCACGGCGACGCCGTGGGCCGGCTCCCGTTCTCCTGGAACGGCGTACGGCTGCACGCCGTCGGCGCCGATTCCCTGCGTGTGAGGTTCTCACGCGAGAACCCCGACTCGATCGCCCTGACCGTCGCCGACCAGGAGGGCAACGCCGTCGCCTCGGTGGAATCCTTCGTCTCCCGTCAAGTCGCCGGGGACCGGATCGGTGGGGGCCGCCGTACCTTCAACGACGCGCTGTTCCAGGTCGAATGGGCACCGGTCGGTGCTCCTGCCGCCTCGGCCGTCGAGGAGAGCGTCCAGTACTTCGCCTCTCCCGCGCAGCTGCTCGACGCCCTCGCTTCGGACTCGGTCAGCGCCGGGGCAACGGTGGTGGATTGCGTCCCGGCCGCTTCGGACGATCTCGCCGCCGCGGTCAGGACCACCACCGGCGAGGTGCTGGCCCTCCTGCAGCAGTGGCTCGACCGGGGACCTGAGGGCCCCGCCCGGCTCGCCCTCATCACCCGGCGGGCCATCGCCGCCGGTGCCGAGGACGACGTGACCGACTTGGCGACCGCTCCCGTGTGGGGACTGGTCCGCTCGGCTCAGTCCGAGGCTCCGGGGCGCTTCGTCCTGGTCGACCACGACCACCAGGCCACCGCCGGTCCCGACACCCCCGGTCTGTCCGCGGCCCTCGCCACGGGCGAACCGCAGGTGGCCGTCCGCGACGGCGTGCTGCTGACGCCGCGACTGAAGACCAAGACCGTGTCGACTGCCGAAACCGACTCCCCGGGAGCCGCCTGGCAGGGCACCGTCTTGATGACCGGTGGCACGGGCGGGCTCGGTGCGCTGCTCGCCCGCCACCTCGTGACGGCACACGGGGCACGACGTCTCCTGCTGGTCAGCCGTCGTGGTCCGCAGGCCGCGGGCGCCGAAAGCCTGGTCGCCGAACTGGCCGAACTGGGGGCGAGCGCCAAGGTTGTGTCCTGCGACGTCACCGACCGCCGGGCTGTCGCCGAGCTGCTGGCAGCGATCCCTGCGGAACACCCGTTGACCGCCGTGGTCCACACGGCGGGTGTGCTCGACGACGGCATCCTGACCTCGCTGACCCCCGCGCGGCTCGACAAGGTACTCGCCCCCAAGGTCGATGCCGCCCTGCACCTGCACGAGCTCACCCAGGACATGGACCTGGGCGCCTTCGTGCTCTTCTCCTCGGTCGCCGGCACCCTCGGCAGCCCGGGCCAGGGCAGCTACGCCGCGGGCAACGCCTTCCTCGACGCCCTCGCACACCACCGTGCCCGGCGCGGGCTGCCCGCGACAGCGCTGGCTTGGGGCGTATGGGAGCCCACCGGTGGCATGGCCGACACACTGCAGGACGCGGACCTCAAGCGGATGGAGCGCTACGGCGTCCTGCCCGTCTCCGCCGAGCTGGGCATGGAGCTCTTCGACGCGGCATGCGGGGATTCCGCCGCCGCACTGGTGCCCGTGCGGCTGGACCGCAAGGCCCTGCGCACCTCCGGCCAGGCCCTGCCGCCGCTGCTGCGGGGACTCGTGAAGACCGCCGCACGCCGCGCCGGCAACGGGACGCAAGCCCTCCCGTCCGCCGTCGGCGGCTCGGCGGCTTCGGCCGAGTCCCTGCGCGAGAAGCTGGCGGGGCTGCCCGAGGACCGCCGTCTCAAGGCGGTCACCGACACGGTGCAGGACATCGTCGCCGCCGTGCTCGGCCACGGCAACGTCGACGCCATCGACACCGAAACCCCCTTCCGGGACCTCGGTTTCGATTCGCTGACCTCGCTGGAGCTGCGCAATGCGCTCAACCAGGCGACCGGCCTGCGACTGCCGGCGACCGTCGTCTTCGACCGCCCCAGCGTGGGCGACCTGTCGGAGCACGTCTTCGGCCAACTGGGCACCCTCGCGCCCGGTGCGTCGGCACCGGCCGCGCCGTCGGGCACCCTGGTCTCGCTCTTCCGTGCCGCGCACGAGAGCGGGCACCTCGACCGGGCGATCGCACTGCTGGTGTCGGCGGCGGGGATCCGTCCGCACTTCGAGGACGCGGCTCAGCCGCCGTCGTTCCCGCGGGCGTCCGGCCCCGCTCAGGCGCCGGTCGTCGTCTGCTTCCCGTCCATGATCGCCATTTCGGGGCCCCAGGAGTACGACCAGTTCACCCCGCACATCGACGGCCGCGCGGTCTCGGTCCCGCCGCTTCCCGGGTTCACCCCGGACCAGCCGCTGCCGGCCTCGCTGCCGGCCCTCGTCGACCTGCTGGCCCAAGGCGCGGCCCGACTCGCCGACGGCAGGCCGCTGGTACTGCTGGGCCGCTCCACCGGCGGCTGGATCGCGCACGCCGTGGCCCAGCGTCTGGCCGAAGAGGGCACGGCCCCGCGGTCCGTCGTACTGATCGACACCCTGGCGAGCCCGCTGGACATCAGTGATCTGTCCATGGTCGCCGACCAGATGCTTGACGAACACAGCAGCCAGTGGCTCGACGACGACCGGCTCATCGCGATGGGCGGATACATCCAGCTCTTCGACGGATGGACTCCGCAGCGGCTGTCCGTGCCCACCCTCCTCGTACGGGCGGGGGAACGCACCGGCACGCACGACCGGCCGCGCTGGCCGCTCGCGGACACCACTCTGGATGTCCCCGGCGACCACTTCACCATGCTGGCGGAGCACGCGGGGACCACCGCGCAGGCCGTCACACACTGGCTGGACTCGGTCCTCGCCGGGACGGACCGGGACGGAGCACGGTCATGACCGCTCCGATCGCCACCCTCGAACGGGTGGAGAGCCATCTGCCGGACCGGCGGGTCGTCATAGAGAGCCTGTCGGAGCCGCTGGGCCTGAGCCGGGCCAAGATGTCGCTGTTCCGCAAGGTCCACGGCCTGCACACCCTGCGCCAGGAGCCCACGGCATCGCTGTTCGACCTGCTCCTGCCGGCGGCCCGGCAGGTCGTGGACGGCCTCCGGGACCCGCGCCGGATCCGGTTCGTGGTCTACGCGCACGCCATCCACGAGGTCGCGCCGGCCGGCTTCGACGCGGCCACCGCCCTGCGCGACGCACTCGGGCTCACTGACGCGGAGGCATTCGCCCTCAGTCAGCAGAACTGCGCCAGTGGGCTCGGGGCCGTCGAGGTAGTGGCCCGGCTCCTGGCCGACGGCGACCCGGCCGACCGGGCTCTGCTCGTCATCGGCGACAAGCCGTACTCGCCGCTGATCCAGAAGGTGCCGAACACGGCCCTCATGGGAGAGGGCGCCGCGGCGTGCCTGATCGCTGCGGCAGGTTCGGGCGACCCCGTCCTTTCCCACGTCAGCCGCACCTTGGGGCAATACGCGCGCCTGATCTCGCTGCCCCCGGAGGAAGCGGCGCTGTACGGCAAGGCATACGCGCCGGTGCTCGCCGACGTGATCCGCAGGGCGGTGCGGGAGGCCGGACTCGCCCTGGAGGACATCGACCTGGTGATCCCGCACAACGTCAACATGCTGGCCTGGCGCAACACCATCGCCGAGCTGGGCATCCCGGCGGAACGCGTGTTCCTGGAGAACATCGCCCGCTACAGCCACTGCTTCGCCGCCGACCCGTTCGTCAACTACGCGACGCTCCGCGCCGCGGGACGCCTCGTCGCCGGCCGGCACTACCTGATGGCCGGGGTCGGTGCCGGAGCGACGTTCACCGCCCTCGCCCTGACCCACCGGGGAGGTGCGAGGTGACCAGCCACCGAGCGGAGCCGGACCAGCCTGCCCGCCTGCCCGCCTGCCCGACGAACCTGGAGAGTGCGATGACGGCGCCCGTCACGACATTGGAGGCCGTGGAGTCCTTCACACCTGAGCGGATCGTGCCCATCAGCCAACTGGCCGACAGGCTCGGCCTGCGCAGGACCAAGCTCCGGCTCTTCGAGCGCGTCCACGGGCTCAAGGAGATCCGCTTCGACCAGGAACTCGACCTGTTCGACGTAGTGCTGCCGGCGGCGCGACGCATCACGGCCGACCCGCTGGTGCGGGAACGGATCAGGTACGTCGTCTACGCGCACACCACCCAGGCGGTGGCGCCGGCGCACATCAGCCCCGCCCAGGAGATCAAGGACCGCCTCGGGCTGGCCGATGCCGAGGCCTTCGCCCTCAGTCAGCAGAACTGTGCCAGCGGCATGGCCGCGGTGGACACCGCCGCGCAACTGCTCAGGGCGGAGGGCCGACCGGGCGACCTCGCCCTGGTGATCACCGGCGAACAGGCGTTCTCGCCTCAGATCCAGCTCATCCCCGACGTCGCCATCATGGGCGACGCCGGAGCGGCCTGCCTGCTGACGCTCGACGGCGGCGGAGACCGCGTGCGCTCGTACGCCACCCGTACCCTGGGTGAGTTCTCGGCGGCCATGCTCCTCGACGAGGAGAAGTCGCTGGAGGTCAGCAAGTTCTACGCGCCGGTGCTGGCCGAGGTCGTACGGGAAGCGGTGGCTCAGGCGGGGATGACCCTCCCCGACATCGACCTGATCATCCCGCACAACGTCAACCTCCAGTCCTGGCGCCAGACCATCGGCGAACTGGGCATCGACCGCTCCCAGGTCTTCCTCGACAACGTCGAGCGCTACAGCCACTGCTTCGCCTCGGACATGTTCCTCAACTACACCACGCTGCGCGACGCCGGCCGCCTGACAGCAGGGCGCAACTACCTGTTCGCCACGGTCGGTCTCGGCGCCACCTTCGCCGCCATGGTGATCACCCATCAGCACACCGACCCGACCGGGGGCACGGCATGACCAACTCCGGCGAGTTCCAGGTACAGGGCCTGCCCGTCTCCGAGATCGCCGCGGAGTTCGGCACACCGCTGTACGTCTACGACTCCGACGTGCTGCGGGACGTCTACCAAGGGCTGCGCACCCGCATGCACCCCGGAGTCGACATCTTCCTGTCCCTCAAGGCCAATCCCAACATCAGCGTCATCGGTTTCCTGGGCACCCTCGGGGCGGGAGCCGAGGTCTCCTCGCTGGCCGAGCTGGAAACGGCCCGTCGCGCCGGGATCGCCCCGGGGGACACGATCTTCCTCGGGCCGGGCAAGACCCGCGCCGAACTGGAAGCGTGCGTGGCCGCCGATCTCCACGCCGTCGTCTGCGAGTCGCTGGAGGAACTCGAAGCACTCGACGACCTGGCCGTCGCGTCCGGGCGCGAGCGGCTGCCGGTGATGCTGCGCATCAATCCGGGCTTCCGCACCAAGGGATCCGGGCTGGCCATGGGCGGGAAGCCCCGCCAGTTCGGCATCGACGAGGCGGAGGTGCGGGCCGCGCAGCGGTTGCTGAAGGGGCTGCGCCGAGTGGACGTCATGGGCGTGCACGCCTACATGGGCACCCGCTTCCTCAACCACGAAGACCTGGTCCACAACACCCGGCAGATCCTGGCGATGGCCGAGTCGTTGTCCGAGGAGACCGGTATCGAGCTCAGGACCGTCGACTTCGGCGGGGGCTTCGGCGTTCCGTACTTCGACAACGAGACCGAGCTGGACCTCCCCTCACTGACCGAGGGGATCAACGAGGCCGTCACGGAGTTCCTCGACCGGCACCCTGAGTGCCGCCTCATCAACGAGCTCGGCCGCTACCTCACCGCTCCGTGCGGCACGTACGTCACCCGGGCGCTGTTCGTGAAGGAGTCGATGGGCGAACAGTTCGTCGTCGCCGACGGCGGCACCAACCACCACATGGCCGCGGTGGGGGTCGGCAGCTTCGTCAAGCGCAACTTCCCCATCCGCTCGCTGACCCGGTACGCCGAGGAGCCCGTCGGCACCTACACGGTCACCGGCCCGCTGTGCACACCCAACGATGTGATCGGCAAGCGGGTGGCGCTCCCTCCCGTCACCGCCGGCGACCTCATCGGCGTCGAACTCTCCGGCGCGTACGGCCCCTCCGCCTCCCCGGGGCTCTTCCTGAGCCACGGGTTCCCCGCAGAGGTCATGGTCCATGACGGCACGGCCCGCCTGGTGCGGAGCCGGGACACCGTCGAGGACCTCCTCGGCAAGCAACGACTCATCGATTTCTGATCACCCCCACAAGGAGCATGACCATGGACAACAGCACGATCGTGGCGCAGGTCGAGACCGCGCTCGGCGAAGTACTGGAGCGCGAGGTCACCGGTCTGACCGAGGACATCCGTCTCTTCGAGGACCTGCACCTGGACTCCACCTCCGTGATGGAGATGCTGATGGAGCTCGAGGACAGCATGAAGATCGTCATCGATCCCGAGAACCTCGACATGGACGACTTCCAGTCCATCGGCACCCTCACCGAGTACCTGCGCCGGATCAGCCCCGAGCCGCAGGACGCGGGTGAATGACATGACGACCGTAGCCGCATCATCCGTCGTCCGGGCGCCGGACGGCCGTGCCTTCCACGAGGACCAGGCCATCCTCGGCTTCTATCGCGATCTGGTCGAGCCGTTCGGCTCGACCGTGGACGAGCAGTTGCTGCGCGACGGCCGCAACGTGTTCCACCAGGACCTCGTCGACCGGCTGGTGGGCAGCGAGGACATCGACGTCGCCGCCGACCTGGTCATCGTCACCCACGCGCTGCCCGACGTGCACCCCTTCACCGCGGTCGCCTCGCACCTCAACATGCTGCTCGGGGGAGGTGCGCAGAGCTTCAGCATCAGCGAACAGGGGCTGGCCGCTCCGTTCACCGCGCTGCGGATCATCTCCGCCTACCAGCGCGGGGGCCGGTCCGAGCGCGCGGTGCTCGCGGTGCTGGAGCAGACCACTCTGCCCACTCCGCACCCCCTGGTGGACTCCGGCGACCTGGTGGACTCCGGCGCGCTGCTCGTATTCGAGGGCGGCCAAGGTCTGCAGGTCGGGGGCGTCGAGTCCTTCCCCGACGCGGAGGCCACCTCGGCCCGGCTGAGGGAACTGGCCACGGACGGGGGCGCCGATACGCTCCTCGTCCTGGGCCCCTGGGTCCAGGAGCAGACGTCGGAGGCCGGGGCGCAGGTCCACCGGGTCCCGTCCGGCAGCTACTGCACCAGCGTATGGCTGGACCTGGCCCAGCACTGGCGGACATGGCAGAGCGACTACCGGCGGGTCGTCCTCTGCGACGTCGACCCGCTTTCCGGCCGTGGGCAGTTGGCCCTGTTCACCACCGCTGCCGTCGCCACGCCCTAGCGGAACCAGCGGATCAGGGGCCACCACGCCCAGACGAAAGGAACGGACGCGAGATGCGCATCGGGGTCGACGTGCTCGCCCTAGGTGAACTGGACCGGCTGAACACCCGCGGCTGGTTCCGCCGGCACACCTACGACCAGGAGGAGCTGGCGCTCGCCCAGTCGCTGTCACCGAGCCGGGCGAGGGAATTCCTCGCCGGTCGGTTCGCCGCCAAGGAGGCCGTCCTGAAGGTCCTGGGTACGGGCTTCGGCAAGGGAATCAGCCCCGCGCACGTCCGCGTACTGCGCGACGACCGCTCCGCCCCCGTCGTCCGGCTGGCCGGAGCGGCCGCGCGGCGGGCGGCCGAGCTCGGACTCGGCACCATCGCGGTCTCCATCGCCCACAAGAACGAATGCGTTGTCGCCGTGGCGATCGGCGGCGCCCCCGACGACGACCCGACACTCGGCCCCGGCCAGGCCGCGGTGGCCACCCGGATCGCCGTACAGAAGATCGCCCGCTTACGAGCCGGCATCGGAACAGCGAGGAACGGCAATGCCTGAGGAAGTCAGCGCCACCCTCAGGGTGCGCATGAGCCAGCAGGACGTCCACTACGGCGGCAGCCTGGTCGACGGCGCCCGGCTGCTGCAGTTGTTCGGGGACCTCGTCACCGAAATCACCATCCGCAGCGACGGCGACGAGGGCCTGCTCACCGAGTACCAGCGGGTGGAATTCCTCGCTCCGGTGCATGCGGGGGATTTCATCGAGGCCACCGCACGGCTCGTCGCCCGCGGCAGACTGCGAAGAACCGTCGAGTTCACCGCGCACAAGACCATCGAGGCCCGGTACGACCTCGGGGCCACCAGAGCCGAGGCGTCCGGCGAGCCGACCCTGGTCTGCCGCGCCGTCGGCACCGCGGTCGTTCCCCCGGCAGCCGCACGCCGCAGAGCCCGGGAGGCCGCCCCCACGAAGGACCCGGCCCAAGCCCCTCCGTCCCGGGTGTGACCCGGGCATTGACCAAGATGACCGAAGGACTTTCTTCATGACCACCCCCACCTCGGCCACAGCCCTGCCGGGCCGTGTGCTGGCCGTTGCCGTGTGCAGCGCGTTCCTCGTCGGCCTCGATTCGATGATCACCGTGCCGCTGATCCCCGAGATCGCGGCCGACACCAACACCGCCGCCCGTGCCGGCGGTCTGTTCGTCAGTGCCTATGCGCTGTTCTTCGCCCTCGTGGCACCGCTGTGCGGCGCCATGTCGGACCGCCTGGGACGGCGCCGGATCCTCTGCACGGGTCTGGTGATCTTCGCTCTGGCCAACGTGCTCACCGGCCTGGGTGGCGACTTCACCCTCATCCTGGTCAGCCGCGCGGTCGCCGGCCTCGGGTCGGCCATGATCATGCCGAGCGTCTACGCCATGATCGCCGAGAACTTCCCGTTCGAGAAGCGCGGCAAGATCATGGGCATCGTCGTGGCCGGCCTGCTCAGCTCCACCGTGCTCGGCGTACCGCTCGGCTCCTACCTCGCCTACCTGATGACCTGGCGCGCCGCGTTCTTCGCCGTCGCGGTCGTCGCCGTCGCCGTCTACCTGATGGTCCTCCTGCGGCTGCCGGCCGTGGCTCCCAAGGACCCGAAGGAGCGGGCTCCGGGCCACCCGGTGGCCGGCTACCTCGGCATGATCCGACGTGCCGTCACCACACCGGCGCTGCTGTGTGTTCTGGGCTCGACACTGCTGTGGAGCGCCGCCCTGTACGGCATGTTCTCCAACATCGGAATCTTCTTCGCCGAGCGCTTCGACTTCAACGAGGCCCAGAC
The DNA here is from genome assembly GCF_042736725.1 of Streptomyces sp. NPDC060028. Classification (NCBI taxonomy): domain Bacteria; kingdom Bacillati; phylum Actinomycetota; class Actinomycetes; order Kitasatosporales; family Streptomycetaceae; genus Streptomyces; species Streptomyces sp. NPDC060028. The sequence continues at coordinate 38,748 of NZ_JBHWVJ010000037.1, forward strand.
CGGATTCGCGATCATGGGATCCGGAGCGGGCAGTATGACCGGCGCCCTCCTGGGCGGACGGATCGCCGACCGGCTCGGCAAGCGCCGTGTGCTCGTCGTCGCCGCAGTGGTGGCGGCCGCAGGGGTGACCGCCGTACCGCTGATCGGCGAGCACCTCGTCGCCGTGCTCGTCGTGTTCATCCTGTGGGGCACCGCCGTCGGCGTCGGGCAGCCCGCCCTCAACGCCCTCGTGAGCGAGCTCCGCCCGGAAATGCGCGGCACCGCGCTGGCCCTCAACGGCTCGGCGCAGTACACCGGCATGATGCTGGCCACCAGCATCGCGGCGGCCCTCCTCCAGGGCAGCTTCTCCTTCACGGTCATCGGCGCGCTCTGCGGGGTCTGCGCCCTGGCCGTCCTGCCCCTGCTGATCGGGGTACGGGTCACCGCGCCCCAGGAGACCCCGGCCCAGCCCGCCACCAGGACGGAGACCTCGGCATGAGCGCCCCTGCCGGCCAGGAGACGGATCCCGGAAAGATCCTCTTCGAGCGGTTCGTCGATCTGTGGAACGGCGAGGTGGACTTCCCGGACGCCGCGGAGTTCATCGCCGACGAGTTCACGGTGCACAGTGCCGAACTCGCCCGCTACCTGGGTTTCCCTGATTCCAATCGGATCACCACCCGTGACGGGCTCCTCGACTGGGTCGGGGCCGTCCGTGGGCTCCTCCACGACGTGCGGTTCACGACCGACCCCGGCCCCCTCCGGGACGGCGATTACGTGGCCGGCGGCTATACGGTGACCGGTACGTATGCCGGCGGAGCTCCCAAGGCGACCGTCGAGCCCGGAACCCCCGTGCGGTATGCGGGCATGTCCATCGTGCGCCTGCAGGACGGCAAGATCGCCGAGTACTGGGTGCTGTCGGACGGCCTGGGCCTCCTGTCACAGCTGGGAGCCGTGACAACTCCCTGACCGCCCGCCCTTACCCGTATTCAGAGGATTGTTGACCCATGCCTGAAATATCCTTACTGCACGATGTGCTGGACTCGGCCGCCGAACGGTGGCCGGACCGCCCCGCGGTGTCCCGGCTCGGCTCGACCGCGACGTACGCCGAACTACGGGACGCGAGTCTGCGGCTGGCCGCATGGCTCCACTCCGAGGGTGCTTCCCAGGGACGACGGCTCGTCATCTCCCTGCCGCCCGGCCCACTGGTGCCCGCACTCGTCTTCGCGGCCTCGCGCGTCGGCGCCGTCTACACGGTGCTCCACGAGCAGGTTGTCGGAGCGCCGCTGGAGCATGTCCTCGGCGACTGTGAACCCACCCTGGTCGTGGCCGACGGCGCGTCCGTGCTGGACACCGTCCGCGCCCTGGGCATCAACGCAGTCACCGCACCCCAGGCACAGGCACGGGCGTTCCCCGTCCCGGCCGCACCGGCGCACTCGGCACAGATGCTGCCCGCACCCCTCGCCGTCGACCCGCTCTCCCTCATCTACACCTCGGGCACGACGTCGGCACCCAAGGCCGTGGTGAGCACGCACCAACAGGCCGTCTTCGCCGCCCAGGCCATCCAGCAAGTCCTGGACTACCGCGCCGACGACGTCGTCTACTGTCCGCTGCCCCTGTCCTTCGACTACGGGCTCTACCAACTGTTCCTCGGCGCGCTCAGCGGATCCCACATCGTGCTGGGCAGTGCCGCCGAAGCCGGGCCGGCGCTGCTGCGCAACCTCCTGGAGAGCGGCGCGACCGTACTGCCGGCCGTCCCCTCGGTCGCCGAATCCCTGGCCTGGCTGCTCAAGCGTGCCTCGCGGCGACCCGCCCTGCGCCTCGTCACCAACACCGGTGCGGCCCTGTCCACCGAGACGCTCAACGCCCTGCGCGCGGCGATCCCGGAGCTGAAGGGGCAGGTGATGTTCGGACTGACCGAGTGCAAACGCGCCACCATCATGCCCCCGGACGGTGACCTGCTCCGCCCCGGATCATGCGGCCTCCCGCTGCCCGGCACCGAGGTCTTCACCGTCGACGAAGAGGGCAACAGACTGCCGGCCGGTGAGATCGGCGAGATCACGGTCCGCGGTCCGAACGTCATGTCCGGCTACTGGCGGCGTCCCGAACTGAACCAGCAGAAGTTCCCGCTGCGCGACGGTCTCTTCCCCGAACTGCGGACCGGCGACTACGGCCGGCTGGACGAAGACGGCTACCTGTACTTCTCCGGTCGTCGCGACGACCTCTACAAGGAGCGAGGTTTCCGGGTCAGTGCCACCGAGGTGGAGGCCGCGGCTCACCGGATCCCGGAGGTCGCCTCCGCCGCCGTCCTCCCGCCGTCCGGGAAGAAGTCGGCGCTGCTTGCCGTGGTCACCGACCTGGAACCCCAGGCCGTCCTCGAGCGGATGCAGGAGCAGATCGAGGAGTACAAGATTCCACGCCGCTGCGTGGTCCTTGAGACCCTTCCCCTGAGCCGCAATGGGAAGGTGGATCGCAAAGCACTGGCGGCCCTCCTCGAAGACCGGGCCCGCTCGTCCACCACCGTGCGCTGAGGCTCCGGGCGCTGACTGTACGGCTGGGTCATGAGGGCTGCGGCGTGAGGGGCCGATCAGCCCTCCGGGCGGCGCCAGGCGGCGGTCGGCCCTGTGGGCCCATTCGGGTGCCCCGCCAGCGCCGCGCGGAGGATCCGGGTTGGTCAGCACCTCCGGCTCGGCCTCGTCGGTGGCGTCCGAGTCCGGCCAGCACCCGAACGGCCCGGCCCGGTGCGGACGCTGGCGCCAAGCCCGCAGCGGTGGCGAGAAGCTCGCCGGGGGTCCCGCTGACAGGCGAGCCTGCGATCGGGTTCCCCACTTTGCTTGACCAGGTCAAGGGTGTGAGGAGGAAGGGCATCGGAGAGTGCGTGCGTGGCCAGCCGACCGGAGGTCGGCCGGGGCCCGATGGTTAACGGTGGGTCAGGTAGCCGAGGTGGGGGAAGCCATCGCAGCGGGGGGGGAGTTCGCATGCGGGGTGGATGACGGCCGGGCGGCGTCGGGGGTGGCCAGCAGGGGCGGCGATGGTGATCGGCTGGCCGCAGTGCGGGCAGTTTCGGGCCACCTCGGACTCCAGAACGTCGCGGCCCCAGGGCTTGGCGGTGCCCTTGACCACCGGCAGCCGGGGCAGGGCCGGGAGCCCGGTCCGGGCCGGGACGACGGGCTGCGGGGAGTGGGGGAAGGGGGCGACGCCAGCCGGTCGTCCCCTCCTGTCGATGAGTTGCTCAGTTAGCGCAGGGAATGGCGGCCCGCAGGGCGACAGCTGTCTTCGCGGAGAACCGTCTTCTGTGAGAGAGCGGCGGTGTGGTGCGGTCACGGCGTCTCCTCGAGAACCTTGGCCAAGACGGCTTGGATCCTTGCGCTCGGTCGAGAAGCGGCGCCTGTCCGCCACTGTGTCCAAAGCCGCGCGGGCGTCGCTGCTGGCGGACCTGGAGCACTGGCCGAAAGAGGGCGCCCGGGCGTGTCTGCGAGAGCGGCATGTCGCTGGGGCAGCCATGAAGAAGATTCATTCCCTCGTCATCTCCGTGGGCCTGGTCGCTGCGCTGACCGGAACCGCGCAGGCCAGTGGGCACCCGGCCGTGCACCGCTGCCGACCAACCAGATCACGAACGTGATCAGCGGCTACGTCATCGACAGCGCCGGGAAGACCGACAGCACCCGGGTGCCCGTCTACATCTACAAGGACGCCGCCAACCCCTCGGACAACCTGAGGTGGAGGTACGACCCGGCCACACAGCACATCATCAACATCGCGACCGGCTACGTCCTCGACAGCGGCGGCGACACCAGCAGGCCTGAAGTGGAGGTGGGACGCCGAAAGGCAGCACATCGTCAACGTCGCCACCGGCTACGCCCTCGATGCCGGACCCACCCATCCGCTCGACCAGCCCCAGCTCACAGTCCCTCTTCGCGTACTGGGACAACACCAGCACCTCGGAAACACTCAGGTGGAAGACCGACATCTTCAACTGATCCCGGCAGCGCTGACGTCCAGTGCACGGACCGCCCCATGACACTACGAAGGGCTCGCGCTTTGCGCGGGGCCGTTCTTACGAACGAACGCCACGGAGGCCCCCAGCAGGAGTCCTGGCCCGAGTCGGACACGCATCCTCGCTCTGACCGCCGCCATCTGGTACAACCGGGCCAACGCACACCTCGAAGTCGCTCGTGTTGCTGGCGAGGACGAGCCAGGCGTTCCCTTCGGGTGTGGGCTCGTCCTGCAGGATCTCGAAGCCTGATCCGCCGTAGCCCCCGCCCGTGACCACCTTGCCGGCGGGACACAGTGCTGCGACGAATCGGACGGCATGCGCCTCGATGGTGACAAAACCGATATCGGCCGCTTCATGCCCTGTCACACTTCCGCCTCCAGCGGGGGGTGGTGGAAGAAGCGCTCTGACTGCAACTGACCTTCTGGGTACCGGTGAAGGTGTTGCCCTGGCCGACTTGTCCCGCTGGGAAGCAGGCGACGGTGAGCGATAGCACGTCGAGGAGAGGCAGCAGCGATCCGTCGTCCGCGGCGGGCGTGCGCGCTGCCCGCCCCGAGGAGCAAAGCGGCCAGCGCGGTGCTGGCGGCGGCCGCCCACCTTTGCTGCTTCTTGCGTTTGACTTGGACTCTTCCTTTCGTCGTCTACTTGAGCAGTTGGCCAAGGCCGGCGGCATTGGCCGGCGTCGGCGACAGCCCAGAGGCGAGGCCGGTGATCTGGCGCTTCGCGTCCCGGACCGTCGGGGTGAGGAAGCGGAGCGACAGCAGGTTGTCGAGGGTGAGGGGACCTGCCAGGGCGCTGGTGCTCGACCGGTCGATGGAGGGGGCGGCCTGGGCGGTAGGAGTGGAAACGAGCCCGACGGCAATCGCGAGTGCTGCCACCGACAAGACGTGGGCAACAGCGGGGTGAGCCATGAACGCCCCAACGTATCCGCAGTGCCCCCGTTATGGGCGATGGACAAGGCGGGGTGGCTCGTTCACTCGAGTGGCCGCCCAGCTACTGAGGTTTTCGGGTTGTCGTCGGTAGTGACGGTCCATGATCCCTGCGGTATGCCGGTTAGGTGAGGTATCCGGAGGGTGGGGGCCTGACCGCTGAGCGTCGGGCGTTTCGTGAGGGGATCCGGCTTCAGGCCGGCGAGAGGTTCGCGGCGGGTGAGAAGACCGCGGTCATCGCGAAGGACCTGCGGGTGAGTGTGCGGTCGGTGGAACGCTGGCGCCGTGCCTGGCGCGAAGGCGGCATGGAGGCCTTGCGCTCTGCGGGCCCGGCGAACTCCCCGACCGTCACCGATACCCAGTTCGCCGCGCTGGAGGACGAACTCGACAAGGGCCCCTCAGCGCACGGTTTCGAGGATGAGCGGTGGACTCTGACCCGGGTCCAGACGGTGATCCGCCGCCGGCTGCAGGTGAGCCTGTCGGTGGCGACGGTGTGGCGGCTGCTGAAACGGCACGGCTGGTCATGGCAGGCACCCGCCCGCAGAGCACTCGAACGCGACGAACACGCGGTCGAGCTGTGGAAGAAGGAGGTGTGGCCGCGGGTAAAACCCTCGCGGCGGCGTGTGGGGGCTGTATCGTCCTTGAGGACGAGGCCGGATTCTCCATGACGCCGCCCCGCGCCCGCACCTGGGGCCGGCGCGGACACACACCCGTCATCCGCGTCCGCGGCCGCTCCCGCCGCAGGACCTCGGTCGCCGCCCTGTGCTGCTACAAACCCGGCGAGAACAGCCGCCTCATCCATCGCCCCCGCAACCATCTCCTGCTCAAGGGCGCCCGAAAGAGCTTCTCCTGGCAGGACTACCGCGACCTGCTGGTGAGGGCACATATCCAGCTCGGCGGCCCGATCGTGGTGATCTGGGACAATCTCAACACCCACCTGGCCGCCGGGTTGAAACGCTACGAGGCCGAGCACGACTGGCTCACCACCATCCGCCTCCCGCCCTATGCACCCGACCTGAACCCCGTCGAGGCCATCTGGTCACTCGTGCGCAGAGCAATGGCCAACACCGCCTTCGACACACCCGACGACCTCGACCGCAAACTCCGCCGCGAGTTACGCAGGACCCAACTCCGGCCGGACCTGATCGACGGATGCCTCACCGCCACAGGGCTGACCCTCACACCACCGAACCCCACCCTGAAAAGCTCAGTAGCAGAATCCTGGAGCGCGAACAGCCGGAACCCGTACACCGGTCCCTGGGTCGAGGGGGCCGGTGTACGGGTTCCGGCCACAGCGCTAGTCGGCGTTGTAGCGGATCACCGTACGGGCCAGCCAGGCGCGGGATGGTGCCAGTTCGGCCGCGATCGACTGCGCCCGGGAGGCGTCGCAGACCACCCGGGCCGGCTGCGGGTCGGCCGAGGCGAGGCAGCGGCGGCGCAGGTGGGTCGGTGGGTGGGTGTCGTCGATGCTGTGCCCGCGTCGGGCCGAGACCCGGCGCAGTCGCTCGTACTCGCTCTCGGGTATGGAGCCGATCCGTGCGGCCAAGCGCTCCCATAGTGCTTGCTCGGCGGCTTCACGCGTTTCGCGGTCGTGGGAGGCGCCGTTGGCCTGGGGCGCCGTTATCGACTCGCGTTGCAGGTGGGCCGCTACCGCGTCGCCGATCAACAGCCGGTCCAGCAGCGTGATGGCCGCCGCGGTCGAACCGGCTCGGGCCGCGCCCGCGTCGGCCCGGTACTCGGCCCGCTGCGAAGCCCGCATTGTCAGGCCGTCGAGCAGGACGATCAGCCCGTAGACCGCCCAGCGCGGCAGGAACACCAGGGCGTTCCCGCACAGGTACACAAGGCTCACCACGGGCTGCGGGAGCAGGAAGGAGTACCAGTGGGCCAGGGACCGCAGCGCTCCGTGCGTCACGAACGAGGAGCGGACGTCGCCATTCGCGAAATGCCCGAGCTCGTGGCCCAGCAGGGCCACGCGTTCCTGGGGCGAGAGGACCTCCCACAACCCGGCGCCCAGGCACATCACCCGCCGGTTGCGGATCCCATAGGTGCGTACCCAGGCGTTGTGCGCAGTGTCGAGCACCACCGCGTGCACCCCGGTCGTACCCACCGCCGCCCCCACTTCGTCGATCAGCTCGAAGAGCCGGGGCGCGTCGGCGCGGTACAGCACCGGCGCGTGCCGCGGCAGCCGGCCCGGCCGGGGCAGCAGCGCCGCCACGACCATGAGGAGCCCGACGCCGAAGACCGGCAGGATCCGCGTGTGCCACCCGCCGATGATCAGCGCCCCCGCAGCCAGCACCAGGCCCCCGGTGACCGAGTGCACCAGCAGGGAGACGCCGAAAGCCAGGACGGTCGACCTGTCCGGCCCGACCCGGCCGGCCGCCTGCCCATGCCGCTCAATCTCCTCCGCGAGCTGCTGCCCGTAGCGCATGGCCAGGCGCCGGCGGAACACCGTGAGGCGGCCCCGGTCCGGATCCGGTGCGCCCGGATCCACGTTCCAATCGCAGGCCGCGCACCAGCTCACGAACCGTGCTTGCCCAGAGATGGTGGCCCCGCACTCCGGGCACTGCCGCACCTGCGGTGCGTCCACCTTGTCGACCGTTTCCATGCCTGTTGATCCCCTCACCGCCGTGGACCAGTTGTGATCCCCGGTCCGCGCAGGATATGGGCGGTCGGGGCGGGACCGGCGGCCGCCCCAGGGTGGATGCTTTTAGCCGGGAACATGCGCGTTGTCATGCCACGGGGTGAATTGAGCGCGACCTCTAGAGCGGTGGCCGCGAGAGGGGGGTGTGCTGGCTACGGATCGAGCCAGGTGCGGGGCGGCCACGGTGCCGTGGAACCCGGGCCCGTCCTGGGTGTCACCGGGGCAATTGCGACGTGCGCTCGGGGTGCGTGGCGCCGACGTAGTGCATCGCGGTCTGCTCCGCGATCCCGAACAGGCGCATCAGCGGTCAGCGGTCAGCGGTCTCGAACGCCTCGTTCAGGATCCGGTCCTGCCGCAGGCCGTCCAACGTCACCCCCTTGGGCAGGACCCTTTGGAGCACGGTCCTGCTGATCGGAGGATGGTCGGGGTCGAGCGCGGTGCGCTGGCTGACGAGCAGGTGGGGGTTGGTCGAAGCCGGCCAGCGTTGGTGGCGGTAGGTAAGCCACTCGGAGGCGAGGAGGTAGGTGAACTCCTCGATTCGGAAGATGACGCGCTCCTGGCGCAGTGCCCTGAACAGGCTGCGCAGAACGACGGCAAGCTGGCGGCGAGGGCCCCGAGCGAGGCCGTCGACAGCGCTGACGACATGATCGCTGGTGATCTCCCGTAACGTCGTGATCCCGCTGCCGGTCCAGGCGGTGAGGACCGGACGGAGAGCGAGCGAGATAGCGGCGGATGCTGTCATGTGCACGAGCCCCGTGCTCGCGTCGGCCCTGACCGCGCAAGACCTGCACCCTCAGCCGTACTTCGTCGGCGACGGGCGGCGGCAGCTTGGCGATGGTGGCCTCGACCCATACCTGGTCCGCGTCCCGGTGCAGTTCGGGATCCTCGACCAACAGGTCGCGGGCGGCGAGGAACTGGCAGACCCGCTTGGCGGCGAGGTTGGTCCGGAGCAGTGCGAGGTCATGGACGTCACGCTCCTGGAAGGCTCCCTCGGCCCCCAGCCAGTACACCAGGATCGTGAGGGTGCGGATGTCCTTGCGGTACCCGGGCAGGCTCTGTCGGCGCCGCCGCAGCTGGCCAAATTCCCGGTCAGCATGCGGGCCTTGCCGGTCAGGGGAAGCTCCGAGCAGCTGCGCTGGCGCAGTCGGGCCAGGCCGTATCGTTTGGATCACGGAGCCAGGCCGGATTCCACTTCGCTGCCGCGTCGGTGTCAGATGCTGCCGAAGGGTTCGGGGTAGATGAATTCGCCTTGTACGGACGGATCGTAGGCGGCCAGGGTGCGAATCTGGAACAGGTGCTCCCAGGCCGGTTCCTCGCCGACGATGCCGAAGTCAGTGCTCGGGCGGAAACCGAACCGCCCGTAGAAGTCGGGGTCGCCGAGGACAACGACCATCGGGGCGTCGAGGGCGTCCGCCGCGGCGAGAGTGGCGTGGACCAGGGCCGTTCCGAAGCCGCGGCGGCGATGGTCGCAGTGAACACCGAGCAGGCTGAGGTTGGGGACTCGGGCGGTACCGATTCGGCCCCAGGTGCAGAGGGCATGGCCGATGATCGCGCCGTCCTCGCCCTCGGCCACCAGCGAGAGCGCTGGGATCCAGTTTTCACCCTTTTGCAATGCGTCCCGCAGAATTACCTCCACAGGTTCCTCCTCGTGCGGTTTGTAGGAGGAGGCGATGGTCACCGCACGGACAGCGGCCAGGTCGGCAGGGGTTTCTCGTCTGATCAGCACCTACGCAGTGTGCCCTCCGGCGGACCTGGTGTGCGTGCGGGGGCCGTCAGAGAGATGGCTTCGTCTCGCGGACCAGATGGATATGCCCGCGATGTGGAGCCCGGCGAGATGGATGGTGGCGGCCTTCTCGTAGCGGGTGGCGATGCCGCGCCACTGCTTCAGGCGGTTGATGCACCGTTCGACGGTGTTGCGCTGCTTGTAGGTCTCGCGGTCAAAGGCCGGGAGCCTGCCTCCCCGGCTGCCTCGGCGCAGGCGGTGGCCCCGCTGGTCCGCCGGGATGGGGATCACCGCCCGGATGCCGCGCTTGGGCAGGTGTTCGCGGATGGCGCGTGAGGAGTAGGCCTTGTCGGCCAGGACCACGTCCGGACGGGTTCGGGGCCGTCCACGGCGGCGAGGACGCGCAGGCGGGCCATCACGTGTGTGAAGCCGGGCTCGTCGCCGGCCTGTCCGGCGGTGAGATGGAAGGCGAGGGGTCGGCAGTGCGCGTCAGCTGCGAGATGGATCTTCGTGGTCAGTCCGCCGCGTCACATCCGCCTCACCCGGTCGGTGAGGCCGTTCACCCCCTTGCCAAGAACGCCCTCGCTACTCTCGAGGCCATCAAGCACACCGCCGCCGAGTTCGCCGATGCCGTCCGCGGCCGGGTCCCTCTCGGCATGATCATGGGCTGCTCGATCCCGGCCTTCCTCGACACCCTCGCCGACCTCGGCCGCGTTTACCGGGTTGGCGGCGGCGGGGCCGGAACCGGTTGGATGAGACGGACATCCGACGGGTTTGGGGGCGTGGTGGCGGAGCTGGTCAAGATCAGGAGGCTGACCGACCGGGGACCAGGAGGGCCGGCAGTTACAACGGATCGTGCGCCGGGGCAGCACCAACACAGTGCGCTATCGACGGGCGATGATGCTGCTGGCCTCGGCCGGCGGCAACCGAGTTCCAGTGATCGCCCAGTTGGTGCAGGCCGACGAGGACACGGTGCGGGACGTGATCCACCGGTTCAATCAGATCGGCCCGGCCTGCCTGGACCCTCGGTGGGCGGGAGGCCGTCCCCGCCTGCTCAGCCCTGACGACGAGGACTTCGTCGTCCAGACGGCCACCACCCGCCCGACCAAGCCCGGCCAGCCTTTCACCCGCTGGTCCATCCGCAAACTGCTCGCCTACCTGCGCAAGGTGCACGGCCGGGTGATCCGCATCGGCCGCGAGGCCCTGCGCTGCCTGCTCGCCCGACGCGGCGTCACCTTCCAACGCACCAAGACCTGGAAGGAGTCCACCGACCCCGACCACCACGCCAAACTCGACCGGATCGAGCACGTCACGGTCCGCTTTGCCGACCGGACATTCGCGTTCGACGAGTTCGGGCCGCCCTGCATCCGCCCCACCGCCGGCTGCAGCTGGGCCGAGCAGGGACGGTCCGACCGGCTCCCGACGACCTACAAGCGCACCCACGGCGTCACCTACTTCCACAGCTGCCACTCGATCGGCGACGACACCCTGCGGGCATCAACCGCCGCCGGAAGGGCACCGCGAACACCCTCGCCGCACTCCGTTCGATCCGCGCCGCCCGCCCCGACGACGCCCCGATCTACGTGTCGCCGTACTCCTCCGAGTGCTCCACGAAGTACAGAGTTACGTGCACCGGTCTTGTGGGACTGCGGAGGGTTCGGTTGAGGTGGGGCCGGGCTGGCAGGCTGCACTCGTGGCCCTCAACGATGCCTGGCCGCAGGATGGCCGATCGCCACGGGCATCGTGGAAGGCGCCTGCCGCCACCTGATCGGCGACCGCCTGGACATCACCGGAGCCCGATGGTCACTGGCCGGCGCCGAAGCCGTCCTGAGACTCCGCGCCCTGCTCGCCAACGGCGACTTCGACCGTTACTGGACCTTCCACCTCGACCAAGAACACCAGCGCAACCACCGGGCCCGCTACCGACTCGCTGCTTGATCTACGAGGTCAGTCCCAGCAATCTGCACCCGCCGCGCACTGTCCCCCAGTCGAGCGCGAGCCGCCCGCAGGTGCGCCTTTCGCCCTTGAACAGCCGGCCCGCAGCCTGCCCGCAGCCGCGCGATGTCCGCAACCCCGGGCCCAGTGGCGCCCGCAGGAGCGCGCACAACCGACAGATGCGTCACAAGTGCGCGTTTTACGCGTTCGGGTCCCAGTCTGCGAGCTGCTCCATCGGCTCGGTGTCACCGGTGGTCTCCAGGCCGTCGAGCGGGACGCGATCGTAGAAGTAGAGGACCAGTTCGCTTGCTGCGCCTCGCATCGCCATGTCGCCCGGCTCCGCGTCGGCGGCGAGGTCGTCGCAGCGGACGCCGTCGGCGTTGAGGGTCAGGCGCCAGGAGCGGCCCTCGGTCGTGTGCAGGTCGATGGTCGCCGGCTTGAACGGCCAGGGGACGGTCGTCGCCGAGACGGTCGTCAGGAACTCGTCGACGCCCTCGACCGCGACGTCCGTCGGCAGCGGCTGTGCGGCCCCCTGGATGAGCTGGGCGTCGTAGGTGTGGACGGCGATCTCCTGGATCTGGTGCCGGGCCACGGCTCCGCTGGTCTCCGGGGCCTGCGAGCGGCCCCACCAGGTCCAGCAGCCGCGGTCCGGTCCGGCCTCGCGCATCGCCTCGAGCATGAGCTCGGTCGACTCGGCGAGCCAGGCGTCCAAGGCTTCGCGGTCGCGGGGCGCGGTCGGGGCGCCCTTGGGGTCCGTCCTCGCCGGGGGCTCAGCGCCCGGGCCCGCCGCGACGATGGCGGCCTGGCGGCGACGGCCGTCGCCGAGGTGCTGCGCCAGTTCGCGCAGCGTCCAGTCCGGGCAGGTCGGGACCTGGACGTCAAGGTCGGGGGCGGACGCGATCGCGGCGCGGAACGCGGCCGAGCGGTCTTCGATCAGCCGCAGGACCTCGGGGTACTCCAAAATGTTTTGCACTTCGGTTGTGTATCACGGCGCTCCGGCCGCCGGGTAGCGAATTTGTCGGACGAACGCGTCGACGGCCGGGCGGAGCGCCGGCGCCGAAGCCGTCCTGAAACTCCGCGCCCTGCTCGCCAACGGCGACTTCGACCGCTACTGGACCTACCGTCTGGGCCAAGAGCACCAGCAGCAACCAACAGGCCCGCTACCAACTCGCTGCTTGACCTACGAAGTCACTCCCAGCAATCCGCACCCCTGGCCGATGTCAGCGGCCTGAGTAGTGTGCGGCCCGGCGGCGCCAGCGCCAGAGGAGTGAAACGAGAGCAAGTGCTCTGACCGGGAACGTTCACCGGATGGGCCCGGGGCAGCCTGCGCCCCTGAAGGTCTGTCCCCTCTGGCACATCAGCCACCAGAACGAAGCCGGCCCCAACGACGAGACGATTCACCTCGACGACGAGGGCGTGTTCATCAACGAGCAGGACGGCGACGACGTCAAGCTGCTCGGCATCTACTCCCTCCGAGGTCGTAGCCGAAGAGCGGATCCGCCGCGCGCGTCTTCTACCGGGCTTCGCCGACGAGCCAGACTGCTTCCAGATCGGAGAGTACGACCTTGATGAGGACCACTGGACCGAGGGCTTCGTCGCGTGGGGTCCGTAAAGTTGCCGACGACAACGAAGAGCGAGAAGAGCACAAGGCAGACGGGACTGCCGAGAAGGATGCTGCCGGCGTACGGCTCGTGGAGGACCTGGTCGCTCAGGTACCCGGGTTCGAGGACGCCTACGAGTGCCACGTCTTCAACGAGAACGGGGTGCTCTCGCACGTGTTCTTCTGGGACGTCGTACAGGACACCGTTCACTCGTACCTGGCGGAGGGCGACCCGGACGGTCCCAACTGGCGCCGGGTCCTTGCGTTCCTGGAAGAGGAGACACAGCGTCGCGTGCCCGGGGCAATCGAGGTCATCGTGACCTCGTTCCTCTACGACCTCCCGTACGAGGGAGAACCCGGGTACGGCATCGAAGCGCATCTCGGGCCGGCCATGAGGGAGAGGTACCTACAAATTCGACCCTGGTACGGGGAAGAGGGCCCGGGCGCTACGGGGAAACCGGCGGCGTAGACGGGGCGGCTGGGGCGGGCGGGGCGGCTGGGGCGGGCGCAGCCTGCAGTCCTCGGCGAAGGCTGCCAAGGACGGCAACCCCTCGCCTCCCAGCGGATCGCTGAACAGCGGTCCGCTGGTGCCGGCCCCGATCCGCCAGAGCAAAGCGGCCGCCCGCAGCAGGGGGCGAGCCCAGTCGGGAACGGCGTAGGTCATGCAGCCCCGGCGCAGTCCGTGGTCGTACAGGTGATGGTCGTGTTGTCCGCGCCAAGGTCGCGCACCTGCGCGGTGGCGAGCTGGGTGGTGGAAGCCGCGGTGAACGCGGCCGTGGCGAGCTGAGTCGCCAGGTACGGGTGCGCCGTCCCGCGGTGGAGCCGCCACGCCACCTCCGCCTCGGTGACCGGCGGCATCATCGGCGGGAAGAAGTCCCGGTCCGCCGCCAACGGTGCGGCGCAGCGGCACGGACCGGTCGCCTCGTCGAAGGCCTTGAGCAGAGTGGTCAGGGCGGGCAAGCCGATCCAGCGGTTCGCCAACGGCCACGTCACCTGGGATGCCTGTCGTTGCGGATGGTCAGTTCTGCCTCAGCCCTGGCCCGCGGCAATTACGGCCTGCGGGCCCACTTCCGGGGCGTGCTGCGCCCAGGGTGGTGCCGGCTGCAGAGCCGCTCCCTGATCATCGGCATGGCGGCCGCCCGAACCGGGCGGCGTCACCCGCGTGGCCATGACCGGCGGCGTCCGCATCCCGTCCCGGGCCGCCATCGTCCCCTTCGGCGCGGCGGCGGAGCTGTCTCGGGCGATGGCCCGCCTGACGGCGCGCGTGGGGCCCCGGGGCGACGGTAGCTCCCGCCGCCCGGCAGTCGGCGCCCCGTGCGGCCGGGCCGGGCCCGCTGTGCGGCGCCGCCTCCAACGGCACGGCCAGGGGCGGGGCAGTCGTGCCCTCCGGGTCCCGGCGGGAGGCGAGCTCGTCGTGGGCGCCCGCAGCCAGTCCGCCGTCCCCACCCTCGTCGACCGACGCACCCGCTATCTCCGCCTGGTCCCGCTGCCTGACGGGCACTCGGCCGCCCAGCTGCGTGATGCCCCCATCGCAGCCTTGGCAAGCTGCCGGAACAGGCCCGCCGGAGTCTCACCTGGGACCAAGGCTCCGAGATGACCCGCCATCATGAACTCGCGCCCTACTTCACCGACGGGATCTTCTCCGCGCGCCTGGTCAGCTCACGATTCAAGCGCCGCCGACACGGATTGTGGTTCGCGGGTTTCAGTACCAGTACTTGCGCACGGTCGAAGCACTGTTGGCGAGTACGAGGACCAGTGATGGGGCTTCCTCCCGCATTGCGGGACCCGGGACGCTGGTACCGCCCAAAGCGGCTTTCACACACTCGGAAGGATGCCGCAGTCCGGCGATGCTGAGGAGGAGAGGCGGCCGCACGTCCAGGCCGGCCAGGGAGCCTGGCGAGAGTTGCGCCTGCGAAGTCCGACGTTGGTCGAGATGTCTCGCAGTGTGCCGGCTACCGTCTGTGCCTCGTCTCGTTCGGGCGATTGCCGCGTGACCTGTGCATGCGGGGTCGCGTTCATCGGCTATGCGAAAGATCATCACGTGTGGCCGGGGTGTGCTCCGGGGATCGGCCTTCTCGGTACCGTGACCATCTGCTGCATGGAGTGGAGTGTCCATGTGTCCGGCTGGTCCGTGCGAGGGCTTCCGACGGAGAGAGATGAGGCGGCAATGAGTGAACTGACGAAGCCCGAGGTCGACGTTCCGGCGGGTGACGCTCCTACCGAGCTGACCATCCGGGACCTGGTCGTCGGGGACGGGGCTGAGGTGAAGCCGGGCATGGTGGTCAGGGTCCACTATGTCGGGGTGGCCTTCGAGTCCGGGAAGGAGTTCGATGCCTCCTGGGACCGGGGCCAGCCGTTCAAGTTCGCCCTGGGCAGTGGCAAGGTCATCAAGGGCTGGGACCGGGGGGTGAGGGGGATGAAGGTCGGCGGTCGGCGCGAGATCATCGTTCCCCCGCGTCTCGGCTACGGCAATCAGTCGCCCTCGCCGTTGATCCCGGCGGGCTCGACCCTGGTTTTCGTGGTGGACCTGCTTGACTCGTTTTCCAGGACAGCCGGGTGGAGCAACGCCTAGTGACCCTGGCCGCTCCTCGCTGCCAACGGTTCAGCCACCCTCCGATGCACCCCTCTCCTGCGCCGCTCGCCCCGTGGGCCGCGCCATCGGAAGCCGTGGCGGAAGAACACGGCCAGCAGCGCGAGTTGACCGCATCGGACGTCGGTACGGGTACCGGCTTCTCCAGGACCCCTCCACAGGAAGTAGTCGGCGTACCTGCGCCCCCTCTGGGGCCGGTGAGCTGCCTGTTTGGTGTTCCTCGGCGAGAATGGAACGGGACCCGAAACGGGACCTCCAAGGGGACCCGGAACGGGGCTCCAAAGAGGACCCGAAACGGGACCCCCGTCAGCTGTGCCTAGGCATGCGGACGAGCCCTAGCTGGCCAGGCTCTGCAGCGTTGGATAGTCCGATGACCACCATCTCGACGCGAGTGTGCGCGGGTGATCCCCGATCAGCGGCGGCCGGTGGCCAGGATGACGAGGAACTGGCCGCCGCCCGCCTCGATGCCGGCGGTCACCGGCAGCCCCGGTACCAGTCGGGAGAACCGGTCCACCAGCCAATCCGCCGCCTCTTGGGCGTCCTTCCTGGTCGGACAACGGCCCACCACCTCGCGGCCCCCCTTGCGCTCCAGCCTGTCGGCAACGGCGATCAGCGGCGCGGGTTCGACTACGTACAGGCGCTCCGGCCAGGCGATGACCACCTTGACCGCACCCTTGCGGGTATTGCACCCGCGGTGCGCGAGCCGCTCGGCGACCTTGGCTTTCCGGTCGGCGGTCCGGCTGTCGACACTGGGCCCCCGCGGGTCGTTCACCGACTCGTCGGGGTCGACCGGTTCGTCACACACCCAGCACCGCCAGCCGTCGCGCTTGGCCACATCATCAAGGAGACTCATCCAAGCAAACTAGCCTGCCCGGCCGCCACCCGCGCACCAGGGCCCCGGCAACGTGTCAACACCGGCCAACAGCTTTGCGACATCTGACCGGCTAGCGTCCCCGACCACAGGCGTGGCGCGGGCCAGGCCGGCTCCCACGGTGGCCGAGCGGCGCGGGAGATCGCCGTGGTGCAGTTCCAGTTCTGCGCGCTGCGGCAGCCGAGGGCAAGCCCCCGTTCGAGGGTGGCTTGCTTGCCCACACTCACCGGGGCTTGCCCGCCTGGGCCTCAGGAGGCTTGCCCGGCGGTCAGAACGCTTGCCCGGGGCGGAACCGGGAGAGCCAGGTCCCGCCGACCTTCTGCTCGGGCCGGCCCTCCAGCGCCACCGACTCCACGTCCATGCCCGGAAGTCTCCCGCCCAGATCACCACGTGGATGGCATCCCACACACGACCCCGCGTCGGGGCCGGCCAACCACCCTGTCCGGCGCACAGCAGGGCTGAGGACCTGGAGACGCAGGCCGGTGCGTCGCTCTCGGGGCGATCTCCCGATGACGTCACCGCCCACGGATGCCACCCAGCGAGTCGTATCGGCGCCGGGCTCTGGGGGGGAAGGGGGCGGTGAGGACGAGATCGTTGTGTACTGGGACCGGGGGTCTTGCGGAGATTTCGAGTCGGGGTAGGGCCACCACCCGACGGCGGCCGCCGCCAGAGCGGCCCGCCGCACCCGCAGCCGCCTCGCGGCCAGGGCCGCCACGGCCACCCGCGCGCGGCGCTCCCGGCGGGAGGCCAGCAGGGACATCAGCGCTTCCGCGTCCGGCCGGTCGGCTGGCGTTTAGCCAGGCAAGCCGTCACCACCGGGAGCAGGGAAGCGGGTAATCCGGCCAGGTTAGGGTCCTCTTGGACTACTTTCCAGGCGACCGCGTAGGGATTGTCCGCGTCGAAGGGACCATGCCCGGTGGCCGCGTGGACCAGAACCGCCCACAGCGCGAAAACGTCCGCCGGCGGTCCCGCCTCCCGCCCACCCTGGAAATGTTTAGGCGCCATGAACGGCGGCGTACCCAGCAGCTCCCCGGTATGCGTGAGCACGGTGGCGTCCGCGACCCTCGAGATGCCGAAGTCAATGACGCGCGGGCCGTCCGTGTACGCGTCGGCTCTGGCGGTTCGAGCGACGGGCAAGGCTGGTGTCAAGGCGGGTGTCCAACACCGATCACGACGTCGACACCCTCGGCGCCCGCCTGCTGCTCGAGGCGGACTGATGCCCAGCCTGGCCGACACATGACCTAAACCGTGCCGCGAGGAAGGCAGATGACGCCGGACGCCGGCGTCGTCGGCACCGGCCCCAATGGTCTCGCCGCTGGCGTGACCCTCGCGCGGGCTGGCCTCCGTGTGGAGATCATCGAGCACACGACGCCACCAGCGGAGGACTGCGCAGCGAGGCGCTGTTCGAGCGTGACGTAGTGCACGACACCTGCGCGGCCGTCTCCCCGATGGCTGCCGCCTCCCCCTTCTTGGGGTCCACAACTGGCGATCCCAAAAGGGGCAGTGGGGTGATCTTGGCTGGAACCCAAGCACGTGCCTTCTCTGCCCCGCGCGACCGCGTGGGCCGCCACGTCGAGCAGGGCTTGTCCTGGCTCGTCGTCACGTCCGCTGCTGCGCGCCCAGGAGCTGGAGGATCCTGTTCACCGTTTCCACGATCGGCACGCCCAGGGACCCGGCGGTCGCGGCGACGCCGGCGACGGTCAGCAGGGCGCAGGCCTGCGGCTGGACCACGGCGTTGGGGGCGAGGACCGGCAGGGATTCGTCGATCGTCCGCGCGCCCAGAGGCGACGCTTCCGCGCGCAGGTGTCGCAGCTGCTTCGTCAACGCTGCTATGGCGGAGCGCAGTTCAGGGGCCCATGGCGGCCGGCGCGCCGCGTTCTTCACCATGCCGGTGTTGTTCGTGCCGCCGTGCATGGTGACGTTGTTCACCGTCATCGGTGGTCGCCGCTCATGACTTCGCCATCCCCACGTTGCCCGATCCGCCGTACATGTTGACGTTGTCGCCGAAGTGGTAGTTCCTGGGATTGATCAAGAGCGTCTCGACCTTCACCTGGAACTCGATTTCGGGGTTCTCGATCGAGTTCACGACGTAGCCGACGAGCTCGTTCAGATGCTGGGTGTTCTTGCTGGTCATCAGGGCCGTCGACGCGCCGGACGTCTCGACGGCCAGCGCCCAGTGGGAGGCGGCAGTCAGGACCGCTCCCAAATCCCCGGCGCAGTAGACCAGCGCCACGATGGCGCCGAACCAGACGAATCGGATGATCGCTTGCGAGGTGTCCTTGTCGCTGGCGAAACCGGTGATTCCGTTGAGGATGATCAGGGCGAAGGCCACCGACAGGACGATCCCGACGCGCTTGAGGAAGAGCACGGTCGCCTCACCGCGCCGCGGGGTGAGCAGGAACGTGTACACCCGTGTGATGTTTCGTAGTGGGTAGGCGGCGCCGCCGACCCACAGCAGCCGTTTGCTGACCCGCAGGTCGACGCCGCCCGCAAGGTGTGGCGGCAGCGACGGCGGGGGCGGGGGAGGGACTCGGTTGTGCCAGGGCCTGTCGCTGCTGGCCGCCTCGGACCGTAACGTCGGCGGGGGCTGCTGCCGCGCCGCCTCCGGATTCTCGCGTCTTTCCATGCCCTGTCGATGCCCCCTGAGGTGTGTGGGACCCCTTACTGCGTGACGAACATTAGCGGGGTGAAAGCGAACACCGCCGCTCCTTTCCGGGCATAGATGGCGCAGCAACCCAGGGCAGAGCCAGCCCACTTCATGGACCTCGCCGACGCGGTCCTCGGGCACGCCGGTGGGCTGACGCCCTACGGCACGTTTCTGGCGTATTCCGGCTGGCTTCCTCGTACGGAAACGTGACCACCGGCCGGTGTGACGTGGCCGAGGACGTGAGCAGCCCACGGGTTGTCTGGCAATAGGGGCCCGCTGCGGGTCTGTGAACGGGTCTACCGGGCGTCAGGCACGGCGACGGGGGTGTCCCCGAGGTGCCCGAGGCGGGCATCCACGTCGACCTCGGCGGTCCGCTGACGGCCCACATGGGCTCGGTCGGACGTCCAGCCCTTCGCGGTCCGGCACGGGCGAGGACCTGCCAGATGGTGGGCACGAGCCCAGCCAGCCGCCCACGGTCGGGGCCCCGACCGCCGCACCCGCACATGTACGCGCTGCTGGCCCCCGAGCGGCCACCCGCGTCGAACCGAACTGGCCCCCGTCCTGGACCGGCCCGAGGCAAGCACCGTTCTGCTGACCGTGTGCGACGGAAGCCACGGGGCGGCGGCACAAAAACGGTGCGACCCCACCGGAAGGAAACCCCGCCATGCTTACCCCGGCACCCCGAACGGCACCCCGGCTGCGCGCCCGCCTGCCGCGCCTCGCCCACACTGCTCATTTCGCGATCGGCGCGGCCACCCTCGCCCTCCACCACGAACACTCGCCGACCCGATCTCCGTCGCCCCCGCCGGTCGCACCCTCACAGGCGGCCTCCCGACGCTGACCGCACGTCGAGCGTCACTCGATCACGCCACTCATGCGGCACGGGCCGTCACCCGTGAAGGGGTGACGGCCCGTGCAACGCCCAGACCAGGACGCGCCCCGGCTCGGTAGCGGCATGCCGGCCGCCGCCGGCCCGCCGCCGGATGGTCCCGCGGAACCCTGACCCGACTGCGGTCAGGGGTTGTTCAGAGCGAAGCCCTGGCGGGTGTGGTTGCTGGCGTTGGGGCTCTGGATGTTGTTGTTGATGGCGATGTTGTTGAACATCGGAATGACACCGTTGAGGTTGATCGGCAGGATTGACCCCAAACCGCCCCCGTTCCCGCCGTTGCCGTTACCGCATTCGCCGCCGGTGACAGTGGTGAGGTCGCTGGCCGAGACGTCAGGGAGGGGGTTTGGCAGATCACCAGCCTCACCCACCTTGACAGTGTTGGTGATGGTGCAGGGAGCGTCCTCGGCAACGTTGACTGTCAGGAGAATCGTCGAGGTCTGACCAGCACCCAAGCCGTCAGCGCTGCAAGTCAGTGCACTTCCGCTGCCCACGATATTGCAATCGAACGGAGCCCCGGCCTGCACGCTGTCACCTTTGAGTCCTCCCGGAAGCTCGTCAGAGACAAGAGTGTGGCGGGTGTCTTCCGAGCCCGGGTTGCTGACGGTGATGCGATAGACGCCCTGCCCGCCTCGGGCGAAGTTGCCCTCGTGCGTCTTCGTGATGCTCAGTTCTGCCTGGGCATAAGCAGGTGTCACGCCTACCGCGAACGGCAGCACCACGCCCAGCCCCATGACCGTGGCGAGGCCGGCCATCCGCTGCCACAACGCTCGCGTCTTCATGTACGGCTCCTGTCCTGTGAAGGTACGCGGCCCACCAGCAACCGCCAGGAACGACAAACCCGCCACCCGCCGGCCAGCGCCTGCCCCCGCAACGACACGCACACCCCCACGGACACGGCACCAACAACACCATCACCCGATCACCAAACCCGTCATGACCGACCAGCCCCCCAGACCGGCCCCCGCGCCAAGCCACGCCCCCACCTGCCGAAACAGGGCCGGGGCCGTCACCCGGCTGGACACGGGCTGAGTCACCGGCATTGCGCCCCGGCGCGCCCGCGGCCCGGCGCGAAGTGTCTTGCCGGACCCGGGCCCGCTGCGGCCACAACAGTGGGACACGACGGAGTCGCGCAGGGAGCGGCGCAGCATCTGTGTGGGCCCGCCTGTCGGCGTACGACCTGAGCTCCCCAATTGCGTACGGATGAACGGAGTACGCCGCCACGGGGTACAGCCTGGCCACCGAGGCCGCGACGGGAGCCGCGCCCCAACAGCGCGAGAGCATCCGGCGGACCCGGGGCGCAGCAGGTCCGCGTACACAGGGCGGCGACGCGGCACGCACGGCGGCCTCGTCCACGCCCGTCACGCCGAGGACCACGAGCCCGGGCTCCGTCGGATGCCGTTCAACCATCTCGTCCACTGCGTCGTTTCCTTCGCTGCTGGTCAGGAGGAGGGGGCACCGGTGACGGTGGTGTCGTCGCAGGACGGTTCGGGCAGGACCGTCCTGGCCGAGGCAGCACCGCGCCACCGGCTCTCGGCGGCGGCCGCGTCGGGGGCCTGTTCGGCGCCCCAGACCCACCGGCCGCCCTCACGGGTGCGGTCCAGCACAGCGACGGTGTACCGACCTCCGGGGGCCAGGACCTCGTGGAGCGGTTCGTGCGTGGTGTCCAGGGTTCCGTCAGCGGCCCTGACGGTGCCCTGGGTAACCGTGAGCCGTGCGGGCGCCGAGCCCTTGAGGGTCTTCTCCACCGCCAGGGTGCTCACGGTGACTCCGGCGTCGGTCCGGCCTTCGTCAGGGACGAAGCGGGTACGGTCGGCGACGGTGGCGATGACGACGGTGGAGGCGAAAGCGGCCACGTCCTCGGGGGTGCTCGCCGCGGGCCCGCACAGCGATTCCACGGTGACCTGTCCGCTGGTGTCGTATGCATAGTAGGCGGCGCCGGTCGCTGCCAGGGCGAGCGCCGCGGCAGTGGCCGTCAGCCAGAGCTTGGACATGGTCATCCCCAAAGCGTCGAATAGTTGGCCTTGTCGGCGGCCTGCGGTTCGGTGATGGGCAGTGAGGAGACCTCGGTCCACATCAGGGACAGGACCTTGCCTGACTTGTGGCACAGACCCAGCGCGTGCCCGACCTCGTGAGCGGCCACGCTGCGCTGAAAGTCACTGGACCGGCCGTCCACCTTCGTGATGTTGAACCGGATCAGGTCGGTGGCTGCGATCCGGGAGTCACGGACGTAGGAACCCACCGCGTCCTTGGGTCCGCTGCCGCCTCGATAGTCGACGAATTCGAGGTCGTTGACGGTGGTCGTGGCATCCGGGCGCAGTTTGATCCGGGATCCGGTGTACTGCCAGACGGCCAGGGCGTGCTTGCGGGGGCCGTCGTAGCGGGTGGCGTCGGTCCAGCGGATCTCGCCGTCGTCCACGGCGCTCTCGTCGCGACGTTCGCGTTCCCCGTTGATGCAGGGGGCCGCAGCGGTAGTGAGGGTTGCGGCGGCGGCCGGCGGCGGGGGAAGTGCAGCAAGGACTGCGGCGAACATGGCGCAGGCCAGGGGTAAGGCGGAGGTGCCGGTCATGGGCGATGAGCCTAGCGGTGCTCTTGATCGCCGCGGGGCCCGGTTCTCGTGTGGGTGATGTACTTGACGGCACGTCGTTCGAGGACCGTGCGGGCGTCCACGGGACGTCTGCGTCGCCTGCGGGACGACAGCCCGGACCTGCTCCTCGACATCGCGCGCCGTTCGACGCACGCATCGCCATCCTGCTGACCGAGCGGGAACGGGACCCGGACCTCCTTGACACCATCCCCGGAGGCGGCCACCTCGCGGCCGAGGTGATCCTCGCGGAGACCGGCGGGGACATGACCCCGTTCGCCACCGCCCAGCACCTCGCCTCCCGGATCGGCGTCTGCCCGGGACAGAACGAATCGGCCAGGGTGAACACGTCCGGACGAAACCGGCACGGCAACAGCAACCTCAAACGCCTGCTCGGTGTCGCCGCCATGGCCGCAATCCGCAACAAGGACTCAAAGTGCACCGGGCGGTACGTGCGACCGTGCACTGCGCGCCATGGCCGACCTTGCTGGACTGTCATGGAGTGGCATGGCTGCCTCGGTCGAGATCCTTGAGGAACTGACCTTGGCCGTCCAGAAATCCGTCCGCGAAGAGCGAGCGGGGGGAGAAGAGCGCGGTGAGCGTGGTCTTGAGGTCCGACTGCTCGATGGACTGTTTGAGCAATGAATGGGTCGCGTCCGGGTAGTGCTTGGCCGTCATTGCACCGCCTGCGTCCAGCACCCCGCGGTAGACGCGCTCCGTGTCGGCGGTGTCTACGTTGATGTCGTGGCCCGCGAGGGTCAGCAGAACCGGTAGGCCGCGCAGGGCGCGGAGGTCTTGCCCGGCGTCCGCGGTGTAGTTCTTGGAGATGAAGCGCCAGCGATCGGCGGTCATCCCGTTCGCGTCGCCGCCCATGGCCTTGACGTACTCCTCGAAGGTCGCGTGGCGTTCCAGCAGCCGTAGGGTCGTGTCGCTCTTGGCGATCGCTGCGTTGGTGCGGGCTGCCGATGCGCCGTCGGCGCGCAGCTCGGCGAGAAGGTTGTAGCGGCCCTGCTGGAGCCAGTTGATCGCAGGCGAGACGGCGATGACGAAGCTCACGGGCGTCTTGGCGGCGACCTTCGGCAGGACCCAGCCCGCCTGGCTGGCGCCCCAGCGCCCGATCCGGTCGCCATCGATGTCGGGGCGGGCGCGCGCCCAGGCGATGGCGGCGGCTGCCTCGTCGGCCCGGTCGTCCATGGACTGGGCGAGCCAGTCGCCTGGTGCGCCCGCGACGCCGGGCTTGTCCCAAGAGAGGGAGGCGTACCCGGCCTTGGCGTTCGCTTCCCACATGGGCTTGTAGCCGTCGTCATGGGTGGCGTCGACGGGGCCGTCGCCGTGGACGTACACGACCAGGCCGTGGTGCTTGCGGCCGTCCTTGGGTGTGGCCAGTACTCCGTTGAGGGTGTGGCCGCCGTGACGGATCGATACCCGCTGCTCGTCCATGTCGTAGGAGTTCTGCCACAGCACCACACCGCCGAGACCCGCGGCTACGGCCAGGATTGTGACGAATGACCAAACGGCTATGCGGAGCCCGCGACGCCGTTTGGGTTGGATCTTTGGGCCCATGGGATCTGACCGCCTCGGTTCGGATGTCGGTTCGGAGATGCGCACGATCGAAACTATCATTGCACGCACGGTCGTCTTGGCAATGATAGTTTTGAGTTGGGCTTGCAGCGAGAAGGAGGGAAACGGGATGGGACTGGACGCGACGAACGCCGATACTGGACCGGTGACAGTACGGCGGGGCGTTCCAGCCGGCGCCGAGCGGCGGGCGGCCGAGCTGTACTGGGACGCTTTCGGCCGAAAACTCGGCCCCGCGCTGAACCCGCCAGACAAGGCGGTGCCGTTCATCGCCGCCCACCTGAACGCCGATCGCGCGGTGTGCGCTCTCCTCGACGGGCAGCTTGTCGGCCTCGCCGGCTACCAGCTCGGCGGTCGTGCCCTCACCGGCGGATCGGCCTCCGCGGTGCTGCGCGTGTACGGACACATGCGAGGACTGCACAGGATCCTGCTCCTCGCCCTGTTCGAACGCCACCCGGCCCGCGGAGAGCTCGTCATGGACGGCATCGCTGTGGACCCGGCCATACGCGGCCGTGGCGTCGGGAGCCTGCTCATCGAGGAAGTGGCCGCCGTCGCGGCGGAGCAGCACTGCCGGGAGATCAGACTGGATGTGATCGACACCAATCCGCGGGCCAGGGCCCTGTACGAGCGGCGCGGCTTCACGGCCGTGCGTACCCAGCGCACGCCCTACCTGCGCGGGCTGCTGGGGTTCGCAGCGGTGACCACCATGCGTCGCGCCGTCGCAACCAGAGGGGCGAGAGAACTGTGAGCGCCGAGACGGACCACGTCGAGGTCCCCACCCGCATGCTCGTCCACGCGCTGATCCGCGAGGACGGCACTGTCAGCGCGGACGAGCTGTACACCGTCGCCAATACCCTGGGCATGAGCGACCAGCAGGTGCGGCTCTGCGTCAAACGCCTCGTGGCCGAGGGCCGGTTCACGCACGAGGGCCGTGGCCGCAAGGCGAAGCTGCACACCACCGCGGACACCAGGCGTGCACTGGCCCCCAACGCGGACTTCCTCCGGCACGCCTTCCAGCAAGACGCCGGGCTCGCGCCCTGGGACGGTGTCTGGCACTTGGCCGCCTTCGCGGTGCCCGAATCGGCGCGCACGGCCCGGGACGCCCTGCGCGAGACGCTCGTCCACCTGGGAGGTGCCCCGCTCCAGGGCGGACTGTACGTCTGCGCCAACGCCTGGGAACCGTACGTCGAAGACGCGGCCCACCGCCTCGGCGCCCACGGCGCGCTTACCCTCCTCACCACGACAGACCTGCGCAAGGGCGACACCCAAGAGCCTGCCGAACTCGCCCGCCGCCTGTGGTCCCTGCAGGAGATTGCCGATCGCTACCACCGCCTCAGCCGTATCGCCCGGCCGCGCCTCGCCCGGCTCACCGACCCTGCCGGAATCTCCCCGTCCGCACTCCTCACCATCGCGGTCGAGCTCGCCGCCGAACTCACCCGCGCCATGGAGCCCGACCCGCTCTTGCCGCCTCAGCTCCTGCCCCGGCCCTGGCCCGGCACCCAGGCCCGGGAACTCATCGCCCGGTGCTGGGCGGCTCTGCACGAACGAGAAAGCGGCGAAGCCCACCCGGCCCTCTTCCGCCTCTACGCCGACATCACCCGAGAGGCGGCAGACCGGGCCACGCGCTGAAGGCGGGACACGACGGGACACAGGGTCGTGCACCGTTGGGACGCGCAGTCACCGCCACCAGCGAGGTCAACTGACCGAGGTCGTTCGCGTACGCCCGTGAGCGCCACCGAATCGGTCCCGCAGACAGCGGGCGCTTCGAGCCCGACCCGCCTTGCCGATCATCCACCGGAGCCGGCATTCGTCATGGGAAGATCCACGCGGGTGGGCACCGTGCCGGATCAGCGGGGAGACAGGCATGTCTGCAGCATTGCCGCAGTGGACGATGGGCAGGCCGTACGGAAAGAGCGATGAGGTGACGTACCAAGGCCGGCGCTACATCTGCCTCTTCTCGCATACGTCCCAAGCCCGTTGGGCTCCGGGACAGGCCCCCACGCTGTGGGTGATGTGCTCCGATGCTCTGCCCTGGCACATGCGCTGACACGGTGCCGGGGCGGAGCCAGGTGCGGGCTGTACGGCTGTCAGGGCTTCGGGGTGAGGGTCTGGCTGCCGGAGCGCAGCTCGGCAAGGAGACGGCCGGCGTCCGTGACGAGCGTCCCCTGCAGAGTGTGAACCTGCGGCGGGGCGTCGGCCGCCGCCTGCCCCTGATGCTCTATGCGGTCGAGTTCCGCTTCCGCATCGTCGATCAGGTCGGCGAGGCGGCCCGAATCGGTGGGAGATGCCTGGCCGATTTCCTCCATCGCGGCTGCCCCTTTGCGCAGCAGAGAGCTGAAGCCTGTCCTGAAGGAACCGGGCAGGTTCTTGATCTCTTCGCTGTCCAGGGCGTAGTCGAGGGTGCGGGTCAGGGAGCGAAGGTGGTCCATGGCGCGTTCGGCGACGGTGACGGCTTCGCGGGCGTGCGGCAGGGCAATGTCGGCGGTGTCAGTTCCCGGGCGGGGGTGGAGACGGCTGTTCTCGATCTCGGTTTCGATGCTGTGCTGAATGCGTTCGCAGTCGGCGGAGAGTGTGCGCCAGTCGCGGCGCCACTGCCGGACACGCTCGGCGTCAGGATCGTTTCCCTCGAAGATCTCGGCCAGACCGTCGAGGCGGCGGCTCATCCCCGTGTAGAGGTCTGCGACGGCCTGCTGCCGGTGGCCGACGTGACGGGCCGGCGCGAGGACGAGGTGGGCTGCGAGGCCGCAGAGCGCACCGATGACCACGGAGGCGGCCAGGTAACCGATGTAATCGATCCTTCCCTGGCCGGAGGAAAACGCGAAGAAACCGACGATGGCGACCTGCGTGCCCTGCTGGCCGAAGCGGCGGATCCTGCCGACGCACAGCGCGATCAGGGTGAGGAGCCCGAACGTCCACCCGTGGATGCCCGCCAAGGCTGCCAGAGCGGCAGCGAGCGCGGTTCCTGCCGCCATCGCCAGTAGGTACTGGACCGAATCCCGCACCGACCGGTACACAGTGGCCCGCAAGGCAACCAGCGCCGTAAACGGGGCGAACGTGGAAACAGTCGGCGGCAGCAGATAACGAGCCAGGACCCACGCAGCCATGGCCGCGAACACGGTCTTGGCACCAAGGACCACACTGTCCCGTTCGTTTCCCGGTCCCTGTGCGGCACGCCGTAGATAGACGGCTGGCTCTGCCGCGGCCGCCCGAATCCTTCCCACAACTTCGTCCCACCTGACCACCACCGACCACCTCCCCGGACCCGTGTGCCCGATCCTCCTGCGGCAAACGTCGGCGGGGCCGACCTGCGCAGAAAGTCACGGCGCGCGGTGCGCCTCTTTCCCTTCGCGTTCGATCTCGGCGCGTTCCTGGGCGATCTCCCGTCGCCTTCCAGATGCGCACGCCGACTGGTGCCGGACCCCGCATCCGGGGCCGGTGACGCCTGCCGGCCCGTCGTCGACCAGCTGCTGGAGGTCAACACGCTCTACCGGCTCAGCGCCGCCCAGGGAATCCTCGGGCTGAAGAAGAAGTACGGCGACGCGAGGCTGGAGGCCGCCTGCGCGAGGGTCGAGGGCCATCACTGTCGGAGATCCGTCCTATCGGACCATCAAGGGCATCCTGATCGCCGGCACCGGGACCGAATCCGGAGCCGGAGTCGAGCGGGGACGCGGGAGCGGATGAGATCCACGACGACCAGGTCCACGGCGAAGTTGAGGGAAGCATCTGATGAGCGTGACGGATTCTGCCCTGCGTGAGTCGCTGAAGTCGCTGCGGCTCTCGGGGATGCTGGAAACCCTCGATGCCCGCCTGGCCCAGGCTCATGGCGGCGAGCTGGGGCATCTGGACTTCCTTCAGGTCCTCTGCCAGGACGAGATCACCCGCCACCAGGTCATCATGAACGGCCTCAGCTACCGCCCGAACGAGCGCCCCGAGAGCCCCACCGACAAGCCTGCCAAGCCCACGATCACCTAGGAGCTGTCCGGCCGATCATGAGGCAGATTTGCCTGGCCCCTAGGGTTGCTCGGCTGAGAGGGTGGGCTCATGAGCGATCTGGACGCGACGCTGCTGCCGCCAGGGCGTGTGGAAGTGGCTGCCCAATGGCACGCACTGGCCCAGGGCAAGGTGACCCGTGAAACCGTGCATGCGTGGGCGGTTCCATGGGTCGAGGGCGAGGGAGCACTCGTTAACTTCGAGGACCCCTTGGTCGTAACGGCCCTGCAGTACCTGCACGGGTTCGACCTTTGCCAGGGCCCAGGTCGTCCCGGGGTCGTCTGGCACGGCACGGCGGGTGAGGGCGAGTGGTATCACTCGCCCGATGACATAGCCGGCGGGCTCACCCGGTGGCAGGCGAAATGTGCCCTCTACGATGAGGATCCGCAGGGCTGGATCCAAACGGTGCGTGAGCAGGCAAGAGCGTCCATCCTGGCTGAGCAAGAAGAGCGCGGGCGTCGGCTGCATTGACCGTTCGGGCAGGTGCTGTGGTCACGACCGGATCCAGATGAGGAGTGCGGCAGCGGTGACCGTACCGAGATAGACGTAGCCGCGCTTGTCATAGCGGGTCGCCACCGCTCGGTAGTTCTTCAGTCTGTTGATGGCCCGCTCGACGGTGTTGCGTTTCTTGTACCGGTCCTGGTCGAAGCCCGGTGGCCGCCCGCCGCGTGATCCTCTGCGCTGGCGGGCGGCCTGACTGTCGGCGGCGACGCTGTCCGGGTTCTTGCGGGGCCGTCCGGGCCCCTGACGAGGAACCCGGATCTTCTCCAGCACGGGCACGAACTGCGTGCAATCGGCCCGCTGTCCGGGGGTGATGATCAGGGACAGTGGGCGGCAGCGACCGTCGGCGCTCAGGTGGATCTTGCTGGTGATGCCTCCGCGCGAGCGGCCCAGGCCCTCGCCTCCCCACCACCTCCACCAGTCGGGCGGTCAGGCTCTGCCACGGCGATTCGGCCTGGTGTTCCACGAACTCCGCCCCCTTTGAGCTGGCGGGGGCGGGTGGTGGAGCAGTTCGGGCGCCGGCCGCGTGCTGGTGGGCCCGCACGCTGGTGGAGTCCACCGACACATCCCAGTCGATCTCCCCGGCCGCGTCCGCCGCAGCCTGGGCCTGCTGCAGCAGACGCTCCCAGGTGCCGTCCGCCGACCACTGCCGGTGGCGCTCATAGACCGTCTTCCAAGGACCGAACCGCTCCGGCAGATCACGCCAGTGCACCCCGGTCCACACGCGGTGCAGAATCCCGTCGATCACCTGCCGATGGTCACGCCACCGCCCGCACCGACCATTGCTCACCGGCAGGAACGGCCGTAGCCGATCCCATTCGGCATCCGACAACGCATCTCGCCGATCCCCACCCATACCCAGAACAGCGACCCGATGAGCAGGCAGTCACATGATCGACCGGACAGCTCCTAGTAGTGCTTGATCGCGGGCGCGGTGTCATACGCTCCACGGCTCCAGGACACTCCACGTGCCCTCGACCGCCTCGAAGACCAGCTCCGAGCCTTCGAAGACCTCGTGCCCACTCCCCGGTCGAAGGCTGCCGAAACGCTCAGCGCACAGGTCGACCTGCATCAGCCCGTCGAACCGGGTGAACTGCGGGGGATCGTAGAGCACCCCCGCAGGAGAGCCCTGGCTCTCGTCGATCCGAAATCGCTTCACGTCGACCAGGTCCAGGCACACCGGCTCCCACCGCAGAGCCTCGTCCACCACCCGAACGTCGATCACAAGTCTGACGGCCCGCCCCCGCGGTTTCCGTCCGAACTCCTGGTCAAGGATCACCCGGCGGACACAGGAATCACCGAACTCGTAGCGTGCCAGCAGCGCCGCGATCCCGTCATCGGTCAACGCGTACGGTCCAAGCCTCCGAGACGGTACCGGTGCTCTGAGATCCACTCTGCTCCCTTGTCGAGGTGCCCATAGTAGGAGGAACACCCAACCGAGACGACGCGGCAGAGGCCGCGAACACTCAGCGCATCGCCACAGCTCAACCCGACGTAGGTCCGGGATGAGATCGTTTCCCGCATGGCCCACACATCGACTGGCCGATGACGGCCACGGCGAGCCAAGCCAACGGGACGTCGTCCCCCAAGGCCAGTCCCTCCTGACCGAGGCGATCGAGCAAGCAGACGGCGAGTCCGACGGCAACGAGTACGGAGCTGAACGGCCTGCCGTTCCGGTCAGCACAGGTCGTCTTGCGCTACGGCACTGTCGACGACCCATCGGCTGCCGAGCACCGCGTCGAGCTCTGATCAGACGAGTCACCAGCCCCCAGCCAGGCGGGCACCTGGGAAATTACGCACCACGGGGGGCAGGTCCTGGTGGCGGTCACGGAGGCCGGAGAGACGCACGTGAGCTGAGCCGGCGGCGACAGAGACGCTCTAGCGGGTATCGCCGTGGCCACCGAGCCACTTGGCGCGCCGGTGACCCGTGGCCGGCGCGGCCGTAGTGGTGGGATGGTCGTCGCCGAGGGCTTGGGCGGTTTGCGCGCGGGCGGCATCACGCTGCTCGATGAGGTCCTCGCGTTCGCGGTCCACGACCGCACTCTCCCGCTTCGAGGGGGCGTATCCGTCGTGGCGGACGAGGCGGCTGCGCCGAGAGGCCCGACGGACCGCCGCCAGAACGAGGGCAAGACCCAGAACG
Source organism: Streptomyces sp. NPDC060028 (assembly GCF_042736725.1). Taxonomy (NCBI): domain Bacteria; kingdom Bacillati; phylum Actinomycetota; class Actinomycetes; order Kitasatosporales; family Streptomycetaceae; genus Streptomyces; species Streptomyces sp. NPDC060028. The sequence continues at coordinate 69,333 of NZ_JBHWVJ010000037.1, forward strand.
GCGGCCGCGCCGACGGCGATGCCGTACAGGAACAGAGCACCGGTCGAGCTGGTGACGTGGTAGCCGAAGACCGAGAAGTCGTTGGTGAGCTCGTGGGAACCGCCCAGATTCGCCATCACCCCGGCCACGGCGAAAATCAGCGCGGCGATCAGGATGATGAGGCCGAGGATGAGAATCATGGAGCGCTCCCTGCTCCGCACTGCCGCGTGCGAATAACCGGCCGCCGACGGAAGCCCGCCGATCCAGACAGCGCCTACCCCAAGGCGGCCGGGCCACGCAATCCCGGCCCCGGCATGCCACCGGGCACGCAGGGAAACGCGGCCCTTGATTGCCTTCGCAGCCGCGTGACAGCCACGGACCGACACGCAAACTCCACACGCCTTGAAGCGGCCCTCTGATAGTGACGCGGATGCCGCCGACCTCCTGCACGCGACCGCGCCGCCGACCCGCTCGACGCCGTCGCCCCCTCACTGGCGCCGGATCGACTGGGCGGACGACCACCCTGATCACTTTCGAGGCCACCAACGGCTTCCACGTCGCCGGTTTCTCCCCCCACTACTCGTGGCCGGCGACGACGGGCCCCTCATCCAGCCCCGCTCCACCCCTTCCCCGACCTCATCCCCCAGCGCCCCACCCTCGCCCCCTGGGCACGCTCGCCGAGTGGCTCCACCGGAAGCTGACCCGAGTCCGCACGCGCCCCGGTAGAACGCGTCGTTGACGCGACGCGGTGGAGCACGGCGGAAAAATCTCCGACAGGGCTGTTCATAAAGCGCCGGCCCGCTTCCGCGGGTGGGGTCGCCCGCTACCGGCCGACTGCTCGCCGCAGGTCAGGTCAGGTCAGGTCAGGTCAGGTCAGGTCAGGTCAGGTTGATGTTCTCGGCCTGGGGACCCCCACGACGGTTGACCAAAACGGTACGCGCCCGCACCCCCCTGTCACCCGAGGAAACGACCCGTACGCCGCACCCGGGCGCGGGCCCCGGGGCCCGCCGTTGCCCGGCGGGCGCGAGTACGGCCTCAGGCCACAGCCGCCGGGTTCGCCGAACCAACGGCGCGGCGGTAGTCGGCGTTGATGCGCTGGGCTTCCTCGAGCTGGTCTTCCAGGATCACGATCCGGCAGGCCGCCTCGATCGGGATGCCCTGGTCGACGAGCTCGCGTGCGCGCGCTGCAATCCGCAGCTGGTATCGGGAGTAACGACGGTGTCCGCCGGCGGAACGGAGCGGAGTGATCAGACGGGCCTCGCCGATCGCGCGGAGGAAACCCTGCGTGGTGCCGAGCATCTCGGCGGCCCGGCCCATCGTGTAGGCGGGGAAGTCGTCATCGTCCAGGTGGCCACCGAGCGGGCCGGTCGGAATCCCTGCTGTCATCGCACCTCTTTCTGGAACACACGGAGGGGCCCTGGTGCCATTGGCACCAGGGCCCCGAAGGAACTGCTACACCATCTACCGGCCCTGGTACTGCGCCGGCCTACTGAGTCCGCAGACCCGACTCACATGCTGTCGGGGGTGCGGGGATCGCGGTTGCTTGACCGGAGACCACCTCACTAACGATGTCCTGCGGTACCCGGACTCAACACTCTGCCCGGGCGATCCTGATGGCGCTCGGCTCCTCCGTTCATCCCTCGGTGATCAACTACTTACCAAGCGGGGACTACGTACTGCTGGCACTTCTCTTACTGCTGGTACTGCGAACCGCTTGTACTGCTCGCGACCTGACCAAGCGCCACGCTCCGGCAGCCAGCCCCGTCGCCCATCCTGCATCTGCTCTGGCTTAGAACCCCACTGCCGAACCTCCCGGTGCGCGCGCCCGCAGCCGACGCCTTCACCGAGGTACCACTCACTGACTTCACTGCTGGGTACTGCCTGACTGCTGATACTGCGTACTGCACTTGCGGGTACTGCCACCTGCGTCCTGCGGTCTCTCTGCGTTACGAGAGAAACCATAACCACGCCACCACCCAATGTCTACTCCAGCCAGCATAGATTTTCAGGCGCCCACCCCTGAGGTAATCGGACGGCGCGGATGGGCGGCGGCCGGTCAGGGCAAATGGACTACCGGCGCAGCCCCCAGCCGGGCATGGCCCAAGAGAGCTGCGGCTCAGCCGGGCCACGGGCCACGGGCCCCGGGGGCTCATGATGCAATTGACAGGTCCGGTGCCGCCTCGGCACGGATCTTCGCGTATCCGGGACGAATGTTCCGGCGCATCGAGCAGCAAGGGGTCGCCGTGACCGCAGGAGAGCCGGACGGTGGGGCCTCTCGTCCTCTCGCGGGCGGGAGCCACCGGGGTAGGGCGATGACGTTGGCGGGAGCGTTGGAGGCGGCGGAGGCCGCGGCGCCCGTGGAGTCGCTCGACGTGGTCGCGCGCCTGCTCAAGGACCATCTCGGGGCAGCGTCGGTGTCGTTTCTGATCACCGACTTCACCGGCAGCTCGGTCGTACGGCTTGGGGCTGCGGACAGCGTCGAGACCGGTGAGCCGGCCCGGCGGATCCCGCTGCGCGGCACCCTGTACGACGACGTGATCCGCAGCCAGCAGCCGAAGGTGGAGCACCGGGGCGAGAGCCGGCTGGTGCGGGTGGTCGCCCCGGTGACCAACCGCGGGGACGCCATCGGACTCCTGGAACTGTTCCTGCCCGCGCCGCCGGACGCGGAGGTGATGCGGGAGATCGGCGAGACCGCGCACGCGCTGGCGTACATCGTCATCGCCAACCGGTCCCACACCGACGTGTACCAGTGGGGCCGGCGCACCAAACCGCTGAGCCTGGCAGCCGAGATCCAGCACCGGCTGCTCCCGGCGTCGCTCGCGTGCGAGGCGGCACAGTTCGCGGTCGCCGGGGCCCTGGAACCCGCCGACCATGTCGGGGGCGACACCTTCGACTACGTGATCGACCGGGACACCGTCCAGCTGTCGGTGACCGACGCCATGGGCCACGACGTCGACGCCGCGCTGCTCGCCACCCTCGTGGTGGGCGCCCTGCGACGGTCCCGGCGAGAGGGTGCCGACCTCGCCGAACAGGCCCGTCAGGCCGACCGGGCCATGCGCGATCATGGCCACAGCGGCTACGTCACCGGCCAGCTGCTGCGCATCAGCCTGATCGACGGCAAGACGGAGTTCGTCAACGCCGGACACCCCTGGCCCCTGCGGATGCGAAACGGAGAAGTCCAGCAGATCGTCCCCGAAGTCGATCTCCCCTTCGGCCTCAGCGCCCAGGCATCACAGGCCAACACCTACCGCGTGCAGACACTCGACCTCCGCCCGGGTGACCGGCTGGTCATGCTGACCGACGGCATGCTCGAGCGCAACGCCGAAAACCTCGACCTGTCGGACCTGATCATCCGCACCCGCGCACTCCACCCCCGCGAAGCCGCCCGCACCCTCATCAAAGCCATCGTCGACGCCGGCCACGGCCACCTCGACGACGACGCCACCGTCATGTGCCTGGACTGGCACGGCGTCGCCAACTCCGAGCGCGACGCCGCCACCGGCGCCAACCTCACCAACGCCTCACAACCGTCGAGGACGGGGCGGCCCACTCCGGGACGATGACCACAGCGCGGAGGGCAGCGACGCGGCGACAGGTCGCGCGCACGCGCGGGCCAACTACAAGGTTCTGGCCGCTCTTCCGTGAGACCTACGCCATCTGCGGGGCAGCGCCAGTCTGAGTCCGTCGGCTGCGGAACCACCTGGGACTTGTCGACGTCCATCCAGATGTTGACAAGATCATGAACCTGACGGAGGACTCGCCCATGTCGGCAACAGCTACCCGCTACCTTTACCTCGCGCGGCACGGTGAGGCCTCATCGGACGAGAGCACGCTGACGGACAACGGCCGCCGTCAGGCCGTTCTGCTCGGGGAGCGGCTCCGCGGGGCCCCTCTCACGGCGATCCACCATGGCCCGCTCGCGCGCGCGGAGCAGACGGCGCAGCTGGTCTGTGAGCAGCTCGACGATGTTCCCTTGCAGCGTTCTGGACTGGCCGGCGATTACATTCCCTACATGCCGCAGCGCGAGGAGCTGCCGTCAGAATCGGCCGACGCGATGCTCGGTCACCTGGCTCAGTTTCCAGCCGAGGAACGTGAACAGGGCCCTGGCCTGGCCAAGGAGGCTCTCGCGCGGTTCACAGGCCCCGTCGCTGGCGATGAGCCGCTCCACGAGCTCGTCGTCACCCACAACTTCCTCATCGGCTGGCTCATCCGGTCCGCCCTTGACGCGCCGAAGTGGCGCTGGATGGGCATCAACCACGCCAATGCCGCGCTTACCGTCATCCGCTACGCGCCTGGCCGGCCCCCGTCCGTTCTCCTTTTCAACGACACCGGCCACCTCCCCGTCGACCTGCGGTGGACCGGCTTTCCGCCCGACCTCCACATATGAGAGCGACGATCCCCCATCGCCGGCGGTCACCAGACGCAGACCCAGTAACGACGCCCGGCTGACCCCAGGGCCAGGCACCGGACTGCAGGATCGTTCCTCTAGGGGATGACGTCGTCATGGAGATGGAAACGCTTCAAGACGTCCTCTTCCCGGGCCTGAACCTCGCACTGCGCCAGGCCACGGTCGTGGACGACGATTTGAGGGTCGACGCGACTGGGTGTGGGCCGCCAGGCACATGTCCCGTATGTCAGCATCCCGCCACACGCGTCCACAGCCGGTACTCGCGTCACATAGCCGGGCTGCCGGTCTGCGGTCGTCGGTTGATCGTCCGTCTGCGCGTCCGACGCTTCTTCTGTGATCAGCCCCGATGCCGGCGTCGGACTTTCGTGGAACAGGTAGTGGGCCTGACCGAGCCGCGACGCCGTTCTTCGACGGCGGCGCGGTCGGCGATGCGGTCGGTTGCCGTGGAGCTCGGCGGCCGCCCGGGCGCACGCCTCTGCAAAAAGTTGCGGCTCTACGGCCGGCGGACATCCATCCTGGGCGAGTTGACCGCTCCGCCTGTACCAGCGCGGGCTCCACGGATCCTCGGCATCGACGAGTTCGCTTTCCGCAAGGGCCGGACCTACGGCACCGTCCTCGTCGACGTCGAGTCCTCCCGGCCGGTGGACGTGCTGCCGGATCGTGAAACCGGCACGGTCGCCGCATGGCTCCAGGAGCATCCCGGCGCCGAGATCATCTGCCGGGACCGCCTGATGGCATTCACCAAGGCCATCAGGCAGGCCGCCCCGGACGCGCTGGAGGTGGCAGATCGCTGGCAGTGCGCCATGAGGCGCTTTGTCGTATCCCCGATTCAGTCGGGAAGAATTTGGAGGGAGATTCTTGGGTCTAATGGCTTACCTAATCCGGAAACGGTGATGGGACCGCAGCATGCCAGATAATCGACGACCGGGCTCAGGTATCGGAGACGGGGCGTCGAGGGACCCGCGTGACACGGTGAAAGCTGGATTGCCTGAACCCAAATCCCCAGAAGACTGAAGGTCGAGTCCGTCGGAAAGATACCTGAAACCGACGCCGCACCCTGCGACGGCTTTGTGCCATGGTCGACGCAACCTCCGGAGTGCGGAGCGATGCCCAGCGAGGGCATTCAAGGGGATGAGTGGGGCACCTACATCACGCTATGACGTACGACAAGGACGAACAGGACGAACATGGGATCGCCTAACGGAAGAGATCTTCCTACGGCGACGGAGGCCC
>NZ_JBHWVJ010000038.1:0-74892 GCF_042736725.1 Streptomyces sp. NPDC060028
CCAGCAGCAGAAGTCACACAGCAACTAACGATCAACTACTGGCGCAGGACACTAGGCGGTCCCCGCCGGATCCTGGACCAGATGAAGAGGGCAACGAGGTGGAGACCTGCGACGGGCCTCAGCCGTTCCAGACCTCCACGGCCGGCGGGTGGTCGTGCCAGGTGCAGAAGACCGACACCTCGTTGCCGTCACGGGTGAAGGTGACCCGGATCCAGACGTCCTGCTTCCAGACCTGCATCCGCCAGCCGGCCGCCGGGGTGGCCGAGACCAGCTCGGCCGAGGAGGTGCCGAGGTCGAAGACGACCCGGCCGCCCGAAACGGAGTACGACTTCACATTGCCCGAGTCGCTCCCCGCGCCGCGGCGGTCCGGGGCCGGGTCGGCCGGCGGCTTCGAGGAGGGCTGGGCGGCGGAGGGCGCCGGGGACTGCGAAGGCGACGCCGACGGCGCGGGGGAGGGCTCGTCGGACGAGGACGAGGACGAGGACGAGACCGGAGCCGAGGGCTCCGACCGGTGCGTCGAGGACGACAGGGGCTGCGTGGTCAGCGGAACCGCGAGCGGCCGGTCGTAGGCCGTACCCGACATGACGGTGTGCACGCCCCACCACGACAGCGTCACCGCCGCCCCGGTCGCCAGCGTCCAAGCCATGGCATGTACAAGTCCTCGTCGCATCAGGGGACATACTGCACCACCCGTCACAGACGTGGCCCGACCCCTCCCGGGGTCGCCCGAATGGACTACGGTGCGGGCCATGTCAAGTGTGCTCGTGGTCGAGGACGACCAGTTCGTACGTTCCGCCCTCATCCGGCACCTCACCGAGGCCTCGCACACCGTGCGGAGCGTCGGCACGGCCCTGGAGGCGCTGCGCGAAGTCGCGCACCACCGCTTCGACGTGGTCATCCTGGACCTCGGACTGCCCGACCTGGACGGGTCGGAGGCGCTGAAGATGCTGCGCGGCATCACCGACGTACCCGTGATCATCGCGACCGCGCGGGACGACGAGGCCGAGATCGTCCGGCTGCTCAACGACGGCGCCGACGACTACCTGACCAAACCTTTCTCCGTGGAGCACCTGTCCGCCCGGATGGCCGCCGTCCTGCGCCGCGCCCGCTCCGCCGCCGGAGCCGAACCGCCCTCCCGCGTCCTGCGCGTCGGCGGCCTGGCCATCGACCCGCTGCGCCGCCAGGCCGAACTGGACGGGGCCGTGCTGGACCTGACCCGCCGGGAGTTCGACCTGCTGGCCTTCCTCGCCGGGCGGCCCGGCGTGGTCATCGCCCGGCGCGAGCTGCTCGCCGAGGTCTGGCAGCAGTCGTACGGGGACGACCAGACCATCGACGTGCACCTGTCCTGGCTGCGCCGCAAACTCGGCGAGACCGCAGCCTCCCCGCGTTACCTGCACACGCTGCGGGGAGTGGGAGTCAAGCTGGAGCCGCCGCAGTGAGATGGGCGCTGGTCAAGGTGTGCCTCGCGGTCACGGCCATGGTGGTCGTGGCCTTCGCCGTGCCGCTCGGACTGGTCGTCCAGGAGATGGCCAGCGACCGGGCCTTCTCCAACGCCGAGCGGCAGGCCGCCACCATCGGGCCGACCCTGTCCATCACCACCGACCCGGTGCAACTGCGCAAGGCGGTGGAGTCCACGCAGATGGGCGCCGCCCGGCGGATGGCCGTGCACGTGCCCCCGATCGGCGACAGCCCGGCCGTCGACATCGGCACGGGCTGGGCCGGAGAGCACGCGGTGGCGCAGACCCGGCGGATCGGGCGCGCCACGACGGCCTCCGTGGCGGGCGGCGGCTCGGCCCTGCTCCAGCCGACCGCGCTCGGCTCCGGGGACATCGCGGTGGTGGAGATCCATGTGCCGGAGAGCGAGGTCAGCAACGGTGTCGCGACCGCCTGGGTGGTGCTCGCGGGCGTCGGGCTCGCGCTGATCGTGGGCTCCGTGGCGGTCGCGGACCGGCTCGGCGCCCGCCTGGTGCGCCCGGCCGAGCGGCTCGCGGACGCCGCGCACCAGCTGGGCGAGGGCCGGCTGGGGGCGCGGGTGCCGGAGGACGGGCCGAAGGAACTCCGTTCGGCGGCCGTCGCGTTCAACTCCATGGCGGACCAGGTGATGGAACTCCTGGCCAATGAGCGGGAGCTGGCCGCCGACCTCTCGCACCGGCTGCGGACGCCGCTGACGGTGCTGCGGCTCAACGCGGCCTCGCTCGGCGACGGCCCGGCGGCCGAGCAGACCCGCTCGGCGGTCGAGCAGCTGGAACGCGAGGTCGACACGATCATCCGTACCGCCCGCGAACAGCGCGCCCCCGCCGCCCCGGGAGCCGGCGGGGGCGCCGGATGCGACGCCTCGGAGGTGATCCGCGACCGGATGGGCTTCTGGTCGGCGCTGGCCGAGGACGAGGGCCGCGAGGTACGGCTCGCGGGGGTGGACCGTACGGTACGGATCCCCGTGGCCCGGCCGGAGCTGGCCGCCGCCCTCGACGCCATGCTGGGCAACGTCTTCCGGCACACCCCCGAGGGCACCCCCTTCGCGGTGGACGTGCACGACGCGGGGGACGCCGTCATCGTGCTCGTCTCGGACGCGGGACCCGGCATCGCCGACCCGGACGCCGCCCTGCGGCGCGGCAACGACGGCGGACGCACCGGCTCCACGGGACTGGGCCTGGACATCGTGCGCCGGGTCGCGGAGTCCACGGGCGGCGACGTCCGGCTGGGCCGCTCGATGCTCGGCGGCACCGAGGTCCGGGTGTGGATCGCACTGGACGGGCGCGGCCGGGGTGACGGGGACCGGCGCAGCCGGCGCAAGCGGCGGGGCGGCCGGCCCCGGCCCCGGCCCCCGGCCCCGGCGGACCGTTGAACCACTGACCGGCAACCGACGTACACGAGCGGCCCGCGGGGGCGCGCCTGGCCGCGCGCACGTGATCGTCTCGATACGGTCCGCGCCATGGACACCCTCATCTTCGGCGGCCTCCTCGCCACGCTGATCGCGATGTACCGGGACTCCTCCCGGATGGTCGTGCTCGGGGCCTGGTGGGTCATGCTCGTCGCCGCGATCCTGCTGATGGCGCACCACGTCACCAGCAGCCCCGCCCTCGCCCTGAGCTACTGACGTGGCCGCGACGCAGGTCCTCCTGCCGGAGGCGCAGTCGGAGGGCGGGCTGCTGGGGCGGGTCCAGTACTGGTTCGCGTGCCTCTTCGCCATCGGCTGGACGGGTGTCGTCTGCGGCGGGCTGTTCTACCAGTTCGGGCTGTGGGAGTACCCGTGCCCGCTCTGCATCGTGCAGCGGATGTTCATGCTGCTCGCGGCGATGGGGGCGGCCCACGTCATCCGCACGGCGCTGACGCACGGATCGGTGACCGGCCGCGACTACATGATGGGCTGGGGCCTGGCCCTGGTCGCCGTGATCGCGGGCTCGTTCGCCTCGTGGCGGCAGACCACGCTGCACGTCCTGCCGGGCGGCAAGGGATACGGGTCCGAGGTGTTCGGCCTGCACCTCTACGTATGGGCGTGGATCCTCTTCCAGGCCTCGGTCGTCGCGGTCGGCATCGTCCTGGCCTTCGCCCACACGACGGCGGACCGTTCCGTTCCGGCGGCCGGTCCGGGGCCGCTGCGCACGGTAGGGATGATCGCGCTGTGGTTCCTCGGGCTGGTCCTCGCGGTGAACGTGGTGGCCGTCTTCTTCGAGGAGGGGTTCAACTGGTTCCTGCCGGACGACCCCACGCGCTACGAGCTCCCGTACGAGCTCGGGATCCTGGACCGCCCGTAGCGAAGGCCGCGGGAGGCATACCGTACGAGGTGGTTGATTTTCCTTCCCCTCGAACGGAACGGAACTGATCATGCGCTACGCAGTTCTCGGCACCGGAATCGTCGGCCGAACGGTGGCCGCCCGGCTCGCCTCCCTGGACCACGAGGTCGTCATCGGCACCCGCGACCCCGAGGCCACCCTCGCCCGCGAGGAGTACGCCGACTGGGCGGCCGAGCACCCGCAGGTGGGCCTGGCCGCCTTCCCCGAGGCCGCACGGCAGGGCGAGACCCTCGTCAACGCCACCGGGGGGCGGGTCAGCATCGCCGCCCTGACGGAGGCCGACGCCGAGCACCTGGACGGCAAGGTCCTGATCGACATCGCGAACCCGCTGGACTTTTCGCACGGGTTCCCGCCGTCCCTGGACCCGGTGGACACCGACAGCCTGGGCGAGCTGATCCAGCGGACCTTCCCGCGGCTGCGGGTGGTCAAGACGCTGAACACGATGAACTGCCGGATCATGGTGGACCCGGCCCGGGTCGCCGGCGACCACCACGTCTTCCTGTCGGGCGAGGACGCGGACGCCAAGAAGGCCGTGCGCGAGCTGCTGTACTCCTTCGGCTGGCCGGAGGCGAGCGTCCTCGACCTCGGCGGCATCGAGACGGCGCGGGGGACGGAGATGCTGCTGCCCGTCTGGCTGCGGCTGATGGGCAGCCTGGGGCACACGGACTTCAACTTCCACATCCAGGGCGCCTGACGCTTCGTCCCTGGGGCTCGGACGGGGGCGCAAATGTTGCCGCGCCCCCGTCCCGCGCCGAATGTGGGCGTGACGGAAGGAGCTACGCATGAGAGTCATGCTCAGGGCCCACATGGACACGGCTGCCACCAACGAGGGCATCACGACCGGGGGCCTGCCCCAGGCGATCAAGAAGCTCATGGAAAAGGTCAAGCCGGAGGCGGCCTACTTCGGGCTGCACGAGGGCGTGCGTTCCTGCTGGATCGTCTTCGACCTCCAGGACAGCGCGCAGGTGCCGGCGCTGACGTGGGACCTGTTCCACGAGTTCCACGCCGAGATCGAGGTCGGTCCGGTCATGACGGCAGAGGAGTTGGGGAAGGCGCTGGGCGCGCTCCAGTCGTCGTAGAGGCGGCCGCCGCGCCGCACGAGACGGCGAAGGCGGCCCGATGGCCGTACGCGGCCGCCAGTGGTCCGGCGACGGCCAGGGCCGCGCCCCACAGGCCCGACACCGCCAGCAGGCGTTGACCCCGGTGTTGGCCCCGCTCCAGGCGGCCCCCTGGAAGACGTCCATCGCGAACAGCAGGGCCAGCCCCGGCGACCACAGCCGTACGCCGCCCCGCGCGGCCGGCGCAGCGGCCGTCGGGCCGGGCGCCGTGGGATGCGGCGCGAAGAGCGTCCCGAAGACCACGATCAGCCCGGCTGCGAGGACGAGCGCCGACGAGAGCCTTGTCGTCCCCGGCGTCGCCGATGCCGTCGCGTTCGTTGACGAGCAGGAGCGTTCCGATGGGACAGAGCGCGGCGGGGAGCCGGGCGAGGAACGCGTAGACCCTCTCAGGGGCCGGTCACGGCAGGGTCGCCGGCGTCGCCGGAGGTCAGCCGCTTGGCTTGGGTCCGGCCGACCTCGGCGGCGCGGTGCAGGTAGTCGCCGATGACCGCGAGCTCGCTGTCGGAGTAGCTCTCCAGCACGGCGCCGAAGGCGCGGCCCGGGGTGTCCCAGGCGGCGCCGATCCGCTCGCGGGCGGTGGGGGAGAGCGCGACGAGCGAGCGGCGGCGGTCGTTCGGGTCCGCGAGCCGCTCGACGACGCCGGCCTTGACCAGGCGGTCGACGAGGCGGGTCGCGGAGCCGGAGGTCAGGCCGGTGAGGCGGGCGATGTCGCCGGTGCTGACGGGGTCCGGCTCGATGTCGAGGAGGCCCACGCACTGCAGGTCGGTGGGGTGCAGGCCGAGGTGGTCGGCCATGGCCTGGCTGAAGAGCGAGTAGTCGGCGTAGTGCCGCTGGCTCTCGGTGACGATGCGCGCGAGCAGCTCTGCGCGGCTCCACTCACCACCCGAACGAGCGTAATTGGTTGACATCGGCTTCTCCATGCTCCAAATTTATCTGTGTGGCGCAGAGAATGCGTCGCACAGAATCTGTGTCACGTATTCAGTCTAGAACAGGAAACGCACATGTCGAAGATCCTCGTCACCGGCGGCCGCGGCGCCATCGCCCGCGGCCTCTCCTCCCTCCTCGCCGCGCAGGGCATCCCGTACCGCCTCGCCTCCCGCGAGCCCGACGGGCCGGACACCGTGCACTGCGACCTCGGCGATCCGGCCACCTTCCGCGATGCCCTCGTCGGTGTCCGCTCCGTCTTCCTCTATGCCGAGGCGTCCGGCATCGAGGCCTTCGTCAAGGCGGCGGTCGCCGCCGGAGTCGAGCACGTCGTGCTCCTGTCCTCCTCCTCGGTCCTCGCCCCCGACGCTGCCGACAGCCCGCTGGCCGCCGCCCACCTCGCGGTCGAGGAGGCCCTGCTCGCCTCCCCGCTGCGCACCACGCTGCTGCGCCCCGGCGCCTTCGCCGGCAATGCCCTGAGCTGGGCCTGGTCGCTGAAGTCCGGCCGCCCGGTCCACCTGCCCTATCCGGGCTCCTACAGCGACCCCGTCCACGAGAGCGACATCGCCGAGGCCGCCTTCGCGGTCCTCACCGACCCGGCCCTCGCCGGCCGCGCCTACACCCTGACCGGGCCGCAGTCGCTGACGTTCGAGACCCAACTGGCCATACTCGGCGGTGTCCTCGGCCGGCCCGTATCCTTCGAGGCCGTCTCCCCCGAGCAGTGGAAGTCCGAGGTCGACGGCTACATACCCGGGCCGTACGCGCAGGCGCTGCTCGACTACTGGGCCACCACCGACGGTCTGCCGGCCGAGCTCTCCGGCGCGGTCGAGCAGCTCACCGGTCACCCGGGCCGCTCCTTCGACACGTGGTGCGAGGACCACGCCGAAGCATTCGCCGTCTAGTGCTGTGGCCGAAACAGCACTAGCGCAGGGCCCCGCGTACGCGAAAGGCCCCGGTCCGCTTTCGCGTACCGAGGCCTTCCTGCAGGGTGAGTGACGGGACTTGAACCCGCGGCCACCTGGACCACAACCAGGTGCTCTACCAACTGAGCTACACCCACCATGTCCGGTCGGAGAACCGACCGGCCGAAGAAAAGCGTACAGGGTCCGGGAGGGTGCTCGCTCCCCCCTTTCCCCGCGCCCGCCTCCGGTGGGTCCTACTCGCCCGGGAGCACGTGCTTGGCGGCGATGGCCCGCGCGGTGTCCGAGTCGGGACCGGGCTGCGGTACGAAGACGGCCTCCCGGTAGTAGCGCAGCTCGGCGATGGACTCCTTGATGTCCGCGAGCGCCCGGTGGTTGCCGTTCTTCGGGGGACTGTTGAAATACGCCCGGGGGAACCAGCGGCGCGCCAGCTCCTTCACCGAGGACACGTCCACGATCCGGTAGTGCAGGTAGCCCTCCAGCGCGGCCATGTCGCGCAGCAGGAAGCCGCGGTCGGTACCGACCGAGTTTCCGCAGAGCGGGGCCTTGCGGGGCTCCTTCACGTGTTTGCGTACGTACGCCAGGACCTGCGCCTCGGCATCCGCGAGGGTGGTCCCGCCGGCCAGTTCGTCGAGCAGGCCGGAGGCGGTGTGCATCTCGCGCACCACGTCGGGCATGGTCTCCAGGGCCGCGTCCGGCGGGCGGATCACAATGTCCACGCCTTCGCCGAGCACGTTGAGCTCCGAGTCGGTGACCAGTGCGGCCACCTCGATAAGTGCGTCGTCCGTCAACGAGAGCCCGGTCATCTCGCAGTCGATCCACACCATGCGATCGTTCATGTGTCCCACCTTATGCGGAAGGTCCCCCGCATCGGTGCCGTACCGATACGAGGGACCTCCGTCAGGCAGTGCCCGTGCGGGCTACGCGTGCTCGCGCAGGACCCGGCCGGGGGCGTACAGCTCCGTCACCGACGGGCCGGCCGCGGCCAGGGCCGCCGCCGTCCGCTGGTGCTGCGGAGTGCGCTGGTGCGGAACCGGGCTCTCCGCGATCTGGGACACCTGAGCCACGTCGGCCTGCGGGCGACGGGCCCGGTAGGCGGAGCGGTAGGCGGCCGGGGAGGACCCCAGCTGCCGCCGGAAGTGCCCGCGCAGCGCGACCGGCGAGCGGAACCCGCACCGCCCGGCGACCTCGTCGACCGAGTAGTCGGAGGTCTCCAGCAGTCGCTGTGCCTGGAGCACCCGCTGGGTGATCAGCCACTGCAGCGGCGCGCTGCCGGTGAGCGAGCGGAACCGCCGGTCGAAGGTGCGCCTGCTCATGTAGGCACGCGCCGCCAGCGTCTCCACGTCGAACTGCTCGTGGAGGTGTTCAAGTGCCCATGCGACGACCTCGGCCAGCGGATCGGCGCCGATCTCCTCCGGCAGCGACCGGTCGAGGTAGCGCTCCTGTCCGCCCGTTCGGCGCGGCGGGACGACGAGCCGGCGGGCCAGTGCCCCGGCCGCCTCGCTGCCGTGGTCCGTGCGCACGATGTGCAGGCACAGGTCGATTCCGGCCGCGGTGCCCGCGGACGTCAGCACATCGCCGTCGTCCACGAACAGCTCGCGCGGATCGACATGGACGGACGGGTACCGCTTGGCCAGCGTCGGCGCGTACATCCAGTGCGTCGTCGCGGGCCGGCCGTCCAGCAGACCGGCGGCGGCGAGCACGAAGGCTCCCGTGCACAGTCCGACGATCCGGGCACCCTCCTCGTGCGCCAGACGCAGTGCGTCGAGCGCCTCCGGCGGCGGCGGTGAAGTGATGGAACGCCACGCGGGAACGACGACCGTGCCTGCCCGGGCGATCGCCTCCAACCCGTACGGCGCGGTCAGTTCGAGTCCGCCGGTGGTCCGCAGCGGACCGTCCTCCCCGGCGCACACGAGCAGTCGATAGCGTGGAACTCCCGCGTCCTGCCGGTCAATGCCGAACACGGAAAGTGGAATGGAGCTCTCGAAGATCGGTCCGCCGCTGAACAGCAGCACCGCGACGATCTCCCTGCGGCGACGCCCCGCGAGTTTCCGGCTGGCGTCGGCGACGACAGCGGTGGAATCCTGGCTCATGGCTAAGCCCCCCTTGGGTGTCGCGACTCCTTGGTCTGGTCGCACCTGCACGTTTCCCCTCGGCCTTGCACGTGGATCCCCCGCCGTAAATACATGATCGAATCTACTGCGTCCCGTGGTGTCGGCGTGACAAGTTCAGCACGCAGCGCTATGTCGACTTGGCAACTTGGCGAAAAGCATTCGATCAGGAAGCGTTCCACTCCGCTACCTGGGTGGGAAGCGCGCAGGTTGGTCATGGCCAGTACCCATAGGGTCGCGGCGCCCCTCCGGCTCTGTCGTCGCTGGTGGTAGGGGGGTTGGGGGGACATTCCGGCAAGGGGGGTACCCCGCCTGGAAGTTGGCTGAAAATATGCGGGTGTGGGTGTGCGAACCGGTCAGTCGTGAGGGGAAAACCCGCCGGAAGCGTGGCAGCCGCGGTGTGTTCCGGCCCCGCCGCGCGAGTGCCGGCCGCGATGGGCGCTCGGAAGCCGGTCCTCCGCGAGGACCCTGGCGGCGGCCCGCTCCACCTTCTCCGAGTGCCTCAGCAGCACCCGGCAGGCGGCCGTGACGGCGGCCAGCCCCAGCGTCGCCACCGCGGCGCCGCCGAAGGAGGTCCCGTAGACGACCAGGACGACGGGGACGAGCAGGCAGCTGAAGGCGGCCCAGCGCACCACGTCACCCGCGGGGTCGTGATGGGGGTGCCTGCCGGGGTGCACGGACGAGTGAAGGGGAGGGGGTGGCGTGTGGACGGACCGGACGGACCGGACGGACTGCGTCGGCTGAGCGGGCTGGACGGGGTGAACCGGATGGCCGGGCACGGCGTGCTCCCTGCGGGCTCTTCCTGGACGGTCGGACTCGTGTCCAACGCCGTGCGGTGGCGCTCGGTCACTGCGCGCACGGGTGGCGCGTACCCGACGGGCGGGTGGCTCGTCACTGGCTGTAGGGGACAGCGGCCATTGCCAACGGGGCTCGGCTCCGGCATGCTCCCTGGGACGCTCTCCAGAGGCGGCAAGCCCTGGGCAGGACAGGAGTGTCGCCGTACCCTTGTGGGTACGGGCTTGGGAAGATGCTTCCCGGACAGAGCTCCGTCACCCTGAGTCGCCGATTTCGCTCCGCCCCCTGTCCCTTCCCCCGAGGACCTCTCCGCCGAGACATCCATGGCCGGTCACGAATTCTCCGAACCCGCGGACCGCAAGCGCAAACGCCTCGCCGATCCTGAATCGGTCGACCTGCGCGCGGTGGAACAGCCACGCCATCCCTGCGACCCGGCCTTCCGGCACGGCGTCGTGGTGGGATTCGACGGATCCACCTCCAGCGAGCGCGCCCTCGCCTACGCGATCGGGATGGCCCGCCGCTCCGGCTCCGGTCTGATCATCGTCCATGTCGCGAACCGGCTGCCCACCACGATGTGGGCCGGCTGCGAGCCGCCCGTCTTCGTGGACGTGCCGGACCACCGCACCGAGGTGCTGGGGCTGGAGCTGGCCTGTGCGGACTACCTGGCCGAGGTGCCGTGGATCCTGGTCGAGCGGGGCGGCGACATCTGCCACGAGCTGGAGGAGGTCGGCCGGGAGTACTCGGCCGACGCCATCGTGGTCGGCTCCACGCACGGGATCGTCGGCCGGATCTTCGGCTCGGTGGCGGGCCGGCTGGCCAAGCGGGCGCAGCGACCCGTTGTTGTCATTCCGTAACCCGTTGCACTTCGATTGTGCGGTTGTGAACCCCCTCGTAAAGGGTAGATAAATGCTGCTGGGACGCAGCAAACAACTGCAGATCGAAGGGAGCCCGCCGTGGACAATGGTGTCTCTGCGGGAAGCACGGCCTCGACTTCGACCCTCGGGCACATCGCCCTGGGTCTCACCCTTCTCGCGTTCGGTATCGGCCACACCGGGATCATCGACGGCGTGACCGTGGCCAACTCCGTGTCGCTCGCGACCTACGTCGGCGGTCTCGCCCTGTTCGTCCTCGGAATCCTGGAGTTCCGCGGCGGCAACGGCTTCAACGGCACGGCGTTCGCGGGCCTCGGCGCCTTCTGGTTCACCTGGGCCGCCGGAGCCGACGGAAAGGTTTCGGCAGACGCTGCCGGAATGTTCCTGATCCTGTTCGCCCTGCTCGGGCTCACCCTCACCGTGGGGGCCGCGAGCGGACTGTTCGGGCAGGGCGTGTACGCCCTGTTCACCCTCTCCCTCGTGCTGCTCGCGACAGGTGCGTTCGCCGACAGCGACGCACTGGGCAAGGCCGCCGGCTGGGTGGCCGCGGTCTCCGGGCTGCTGGCCTGGTACGGCGCCACCGCGGCGCTGGCGCACTGGCCCATGGCCCTGGGCAAGGCCTCGGGCCGCGGTGCGGTGGCCGCGGGCTGAGGGACGTAACGGCGAGAACGGCCCCCGGGGATCCCCGGGGGCCGTTCTCGCGGTGTCTGTGAGACCTACTCGACGGTGACCGACTTCGCCAGGTTGCGCGGCTTGTCGATGTCCCGGCCCATGGCCAGGGCCGTGTGGTACGCCAGCAGCTGGAGCGGGATGCCCATCAGGATCGGGTCCAGCTCGTCCTCGTTCTTGGGAACGATGATCGTGTGGTCCGCCTTCTCCTGCTCGCGGTGGGCCACCGCCAGGATCCGGCCGCTGCGCGCCTTGATCTCCTCCAGCGCCGCGCGGTTCTTCTCCAACAGGTCGTCGTCCGGGACGATCGCGACCGTCGGCATCGCCGGCTCGATGAGCGCGAGCGGGCCGTGCTTGAGCTCGGAGGCCGGGTAGGCCTCGGCGTGGATGTAGGAGATCTCCTTGAGCTTGAGGGAGGCCTCCAAGGCCACCGGGTAGCCGCGCACCCGGCCGATGAACATCATCGACTTCGCCTCGGCGTACTGGGCCGCCACCTTCTTGATGTCTTCCTCGCTCTCGAGGATCTCCTGGATCTGCGCGGGCAGCTTGCGCAGGCCCTCGATGATTCGCTTGCCGTCGGTGACCGACAGGTCGCGGATCCGGCCCAGGTGCACGGCCAGCAGTGCGAAGGCCACGACCGTGTTGGTGAAGCACTTGGTGGAGACGACGCAGACCTCGGGACCGGCGTGCACGTACACGCCGCCGTCGGCCGCGCGGGCGATGGCGGAGCCGACGACGTTGACCACGCCGAGGACGCGGGCGCCCTTGCGCTTGAGCTCCTGCACGGCCGCGAGCACGTCGTACGTCTCACCGGACTGGGAGACCGCGATGTAGAGGGTGTCGGGGTCCACGACCGGGTTGCGGTAGCGGAACTCGGAAGCCGGCTCGGCGTCCGCGGGGATGCGGGCCATGCCCTCGATGAGACCGGCGCCGATGAGGCCCGCGTGGTACGAGGTGCCGCAGCCCAGGATCTTGACCCGGCGGATGCCGCGCGCCTCGCGCGGGTCCAGGTTCAGGCCGCCCAGGTGCACGGTGTTGAAGCGGTCGTCGATCCGGCCGCGCAGCACGCGGTCGACCGCGTCGGGCTGCTCGGAGATCTCCTTGTGCATGTACGTGTCGTGGCCGCCCATGTCGTACGAGGCGGCCTCCCACTCCACGGTCTCCGGCGTGGCGGTGGTCGTCGTACCGCTGGTGGTGTAGGTGCGGAAGTCGTCGGCCTTGAGGGTGGCCATCTCGCCGTCGTCGAGGGTGACGACCTGGCGGGTGTGGGCGATCAGCGCGGCGACGTCCGAGGCGACGAACATCTCCTTCTCGCCGATGCCGAGGACGACGGGGGAGCCGTTGCGGGCGACGACGATGCGGTCGGCGAAGTCGGCGTGCATGACGGCGATGCCGTAGGTGCCCTCGATCACCTTGAGCGCCTCGCGGACCTTCTCTTCCAGGGTGTCGGCCTGGGCGCGGGCGATCAGGTGGGTGATGACCTCGGTGTCGGTCTCGGAGGCGAAGACGACGCCTTCGGCTTCGAGCTTGGCGCGCAGCTCGGAGGCGTTGTCGACGATGCCGTTGTGGACGACGGCGACCTTGTTCTCGGGGTCGAGGTGCGGGTGCGAGTTGATGTCGCTCGGGGCGCCGTGGGTGGCCCAGCGGGTGTGCGCGATGCCGGTGGTGCCGGCGAACCGCTTGGGCACGCGGGCCTCGAGGTCGCGGACGCGGCCCTTGGCCTTGACCATCTTGAGCGCGCCGGACTTCGGGCTGTTGACGACGATGCCCGCGGAGTCGTATCCGCGGTACTCGAGGCGCTGGAGGCCTTCCAGCAGCAGCGGTGCCACGTCACGCTTGCCGATGTAACCCACGATTCCGCACATAAAGGTGTTGCCCCTCCTGAAGTTCGGTTGTTCTCGTCCGCCGGGCCCGCTTGTGGCAGGCCGGCTCAGCCGTACACGATGCGGCGCAACTGCCGGAGCGAGAGCTCCGGGGGCGCCACGGCGCGGTGCGGCAGTTCGGCCGCGATCCGCTCGAAGATCTCGGTGTTGACCGCGCCACCGGACTGCAGCTCACGGTGGCGGCGGCGGACGAAGTCCTCGGTCTTCTCGTCGAAGTACGCGAGGACGTCGAGCACCACCCGGGCGGCCTCACCGCGCTGCAGCGAGGTGGTCCGCACCAGGTGGTCGACAAGATCGTCATGCGACGGGCGGCGGTCGAGCATCCGTAGATAGTGACGGTCCACGGCCAGGAACGCAAAGATCCTGCCCGGTTTCGGGCAGGATCCCGCTGGTCTGGACCAGGGGAATGGTTAATTCCGGTCAAGGTGGATCAGAAACGGCCCAAAATTGCCGCTTTCGCCGTGGCGAACTCCTCGGTGGTCAGCACCCCCGCCTGATGCAGCTCCCCCAGCTCGCGCAGCCGCCGCAGCAGGGCGTCGTGATCCACCGGATGCCCGCCGGACGTGGTCCAGTCCCCCGTGGGGAGCGCGGGCGCCGACGCCGGCACGGGCGCGGCTTCGGGCGGTGCCGCGGGAGCCGCCGGGTGGGGCAGCCGCAGCGCCACGGCCGCCGCCACCAGCGCCATCAGCGGGTCCTTCTTGAAGCCGAACAGCTCCACCGCGCACGGGTCGTACTTCGGCGGGGGCGAGGCCGCGGGGGCGCCCGCCAGGGTGAAGCGGATCCACCCGTTCTCCAGCCCCCTCGACGGGTACCACTCCACCGCCCGCACGTCCGCGAGCCGGAACTCGCGGGGCCCCCCGGAGCGCTTGGCCTCCTCCGTCGTCCAGTTCCAGTCCAGGGCCACCCGGTCCCCGTCGAAGGCCACCGTCCCGTCGCCCGCGCCCACCGTGATCGGCACGGCCGGCCCCGGCAGCAGGTACGCGTCGCAGGAGCCGGGTTCCACCTGTTCCAGCAGCAGGGCGTTGCGCACCTCGTCCACGAAGTACTCGGCGACCCCGGCCCGGTCCGCGTCCACGCTCAGCCGGTACGGGTCGGAGGCCTCCGGCAGCCGCCCGGCCGTGACCTGGAGGAGGGGGTCGGCCCCGTCACGCAGCCGGAGCCGCAACCGGCCCGCCTTGCGCCCCGGTTCGTGACTGATGCCCGCCAGCGCCCTCAGCGGCACGGCCACTTCGCCCAGGGTCTGGCGCAGCAGCCCCACCCCCTTGTCGCGGCCCGGCACGATGCGCACCGTGTCCCCGTCGAAGGTCCATGTGCCGTCCTTCTGGATGATTTCCGCCATCTCGCGATTCTCGCACCGGCCGGGACGGGCGAGTTGGCCGCGCGTTGGCCTATACCTGGGCCCATGAGAGTCCTGCGACGCACGCTCGGCACCCTCCTCGTCCTCGGTGCCGCCGTCTCTTGCACCGCCGCCCACGGTGACGACGCGAAACCCGGCGACGAACGGCCCGCCGTCCTCGCCCCCTTCGAGCGCCTCCTGCCGGCGCCGGTCTCCGCCCGCGCCCAGGGCCCGGGGTACGCCTTCGGGGCGGGCACGGTGATCCGTGCCGGCCTGGGCGCGGACGAGGAGGTCCGGCAGGTCGGCGAACTCCTCGCCGAGCAGCTCCGGGGCCCCAGCGGGCTGCCGCTGCCCGTGGTCGACGGGGCCGAGGGGGACGGGGTCCGGCTGCGGATCGACGAGGAGGCCGAGGGGGTGGGCGACGAGGGGTACAGGCTGGAGTCGGGCCCGACCGGGATCACCCTCACCGCGCGCACTGCGGCCGGGCTCTTCCACGCGGGCCAGACGCTGCGCCAGCTCCTGCCGGTGACCGGCCCGGGGACGGTGCCCGGCGGGACCGTCACCGACGCGCCGCGCTTCGCGTACCGGGGGGCGATGGTCGACGTGGCGCGGCACTTCTTCTCGGTGGAGCAGGTCAAGCGGTACGTCGACCAGCTCGTGCAGTACAAGGTCAACACCCTGCACCTGCACCTGACCGACGACCAGGGGTGGCGCCTGGCGATCGACGCCTGGCCGCGGCTCGCGGAGCACGGAGGCGGCAGCGAGGTCGGCGGCGGGGCCGGCGGGTACTGGACGAAGGACGAGTACCGCTCCCTGGTCGCCTACGCGGGGGAGCGGTACGTGGACGTGGTGCCCGAGATCGACATGCCGGGGCACGTGAACGCGGCGCAGGCCTCGTACGCGGAGCTGAACTGCGACGGCAAGGCGCGGGAGCGCTACACCGGGATCAAGGTCGGCTTCAGCTCGCTGTGCGTGGCCAAGGAGCGGACGTACGAGTTCATCGACGAGGTGCTCGGCGAGGTCGCGGAGCTCACGCCCGGCCGCTACCTCCACATCGGCGGCGACGAGGCCCAGGCGACCCCGGCTGCGGACTACGCGAAGTTCATGGACCGGGCGCAGCAGGTGGTCGGCCGGCACGGGAAGACGGTGATCGCCTGGCACCAGCTGGCCGCGGCCCGGCCCGCGCAGGACGCGGTGCTCCAGTACTGGGGCCACGACCGGACCCCGGCGGCGGAGAAGGCGGCGGTGGCCGCGGCGGCGAAGGCGGGACACCGGCTGATCCTGTCGCCGGCGGACCGGCTGTACCTGGACATGAAGTACGACGCGACGACGGGGCCGGGGCTGGCCTGGGCGGGGTACGTCCCGGTCCGGCGGGCCTACGACTGGGACCCGGGCGCCTACCTGCCCGGGGTCGCGGAGTCGGCGGTCCTCGGCGTCGAGGCACCGCTGTGGACGGAGACGATCGGGACCCGGCTGGACCTGGAGTACATGGCCTTCCCCCGGGTCCTGGGCCTGGCGGAACTGGGCTGGTCCCCGGCCCCGCGGAACTGGGCGGACTACCGCCAGCGCCTCTCCGCCCAGGGGCGGCGGCTGGACGCGCAGGACGTGAACTACCACCGGGCGCCGGACGTCCCCTGGGGGTAGCGGACCCGGCGCAGTGGTGCGGGCGGCCCCCGAGGGACCGGGTCGGGGGCCGCCCGCCTTCCTGCTACCGCCGCGCGAAGGGCGCGACGGGGTTCTTGAGGGTGCCGATCAGCTGGAGGGCCGCCGCGGGGTCGGCGAGGTCCACCATCTGCTTGTTGTTCCGCAGCTGGAGGCGGTTGAGGCAGGACAGCTGGAACTCCTCGGCGAAGAGGTCGTGGCGCTCGAAGCGCTCTGAGAGGGCCGGCACCGAGTCCTGGTAGGCGTGGCCGCAGTCGGCGACCGCCCGCCAGAAGGTGTCCTCCTCGCAGATGCCCTCGTCGGCCAGGATCGCGCCCAGGAAGCGGAAGAAGCAGTCGAAGACGTCCGTGAAGACGGACAGCAGCTTCATGTCCTCCGGGATGTCCGCCCGCACCCGCTCGACCGCCGGCGGCAAGGCCGCGTCCGGGTCCATGACCACGATCTCCTCGGCGATGTCCTTGAAGATCGCCCGCTTCACCACGCCGTGCTCGATGACGAGGATCGTGTTCTCGCCGTGCGGCATGTACGCCAGGTCGTACTGGTAGAAGCAGTGCAGCAGCGGCACCAGGTAGGCGCGCAGATAGTGCCGCAGCCACTCGGACGGGGCGAGGCCCGACTCCTCGATCAGCGCGCCGGCGAAGGAGCGGCCCTCGGAGTCCACGTGGAGCAGGGCGGCCATCGTGGTGAGGCGCTCGTCCCCGCTCAGGGATCCCACCGGCGACTCGCGCCACAGCGCGGCCAGCATCTTGCGGTACGGGGAGTAGCGGTCGGTGGCGCGCTCGTACTGGCGGTGGTGGTAGCCGATCGCCGCGCGCTCGCGGATGATCGAGAAGTCCACCGACCGCAGGACCTCGTCCCCCTCGATCAGCTGGTGGAGCCAGTCGTTGATGGCAGGCGTGGCCTCCATGTACGCGGCCGACAGGCCCCGCATGAAGCCCATGTTGAGGACGGAGATGGCCGTCTTGACGTAGTGCTTCGTCGGCGTGGTCGTGTTGAAGAACGTACGGATCGACTGCTGCGCCAGGTACGCGTCCTCGCCCTCGCCCAGCAGGACGAGGCGGCGGTTCGCGATCTCGGCGGCGAAGGTGACCGTGGTCTTGTTCCACCACTGCCAGGGGTGGACCGGCAGCAGGTGGTAGTCCGCCAGGTCGAGGCCGAGGGAGGTCATCTTGGCCGCGAAGCCCGCGACGGCGGCCTCGCCCAGCTCCGCGCGGATGAAGGAGTCGTGGTCCAGGCCCGCGCCCGCCGTGAAGGTGGAGACGTCCTTGCGGGCCGCCACCCACACCAGGTGGACCGCACTCGCCGTCTCCGGGGCGTACGAGAGGTACTCGTGCACGCCGAAGCCGAGGCGGCCGTTGTTCGCCACGAAGCAGGGGTGGCCCTCGGTCATGCCGGTCTCGATGTCCTGGAACGAGGACTTCGCCAGCACCGACGAGGGGGTCTGCGGCTTCGCGTACTTGTAGGCCGACCCGGCCAGGGTGGAGGAGATCTCCTCCAGATAGACCGGCAGGACCTCAGCGCTCAGACCGAGGGCCTCGCGCAGCTCGATGTGGAAGTCGAGGGCGTCCAGCGGCAGCTCGGCTCCGTCCCGGTGACGGGTGATGGACGATTCGTCCACCGACCAGTGGTCCAGGGCGTGCAGCACGGCCTTGAAGCGGTACTCCACGGTGGAGTCGTCGCTCAGCACCGCGTAGCAGCCGGGCTCCAGCGGCTTCGGGGTCAGCAGGCGCTCGTGGGAGAACTCGGCGAGGGCCTTGCGGACCAGGGCGCGGTTGGCGCGGTCCCACAGCCCGGGGGAGAGGTGGGCGACGGCGTCGGCGAGGCTCATATCGACTCTCCCGTGGTGAGACCGGTGGCGGCCTCGAACTGCGCGCGGGTGCAGAAGCTCAGCAGGGCTTCCTTCTCGGGCTTGCGGACCGGGCCGTCGGGCACGAAGCCGACGGCCTCGTTCAGGGCGTGCACGGCGGTGTTGCGGACGTCCGGCTCCACGACGACGCGTACGGCCGCCGGGTCGGCGAACACGGCCGCCATGACGGTGGTGATGACCGCGCGGGTGAACCCGTGCAGGGGGGTGTCGCTGGGCGCGACGAGGAAGTGCATGCCGACGTCGCCGGGCTGCGCCCCGTACAGGCCGACCAGCTCCAGGTGCGCCGGGTCGTACGTCTCCATCAGGAAGGCGGGCCGGCCCTCGTGGAGGCCGATGAAGGCCTGGTGGTGCTCGGCCGCGGCGATCTTCATGTACTCGCGCTCGACGTCCGGCAGGGTGGCGTCCTGCATCATCCAGAACGAGGCCTTGGGGTGGGTGACCCAGCCGTGCAGGAGCTCCGCGTCGGCGAAGGGGTCCAGCGGGCGGACGGCGAAGGTCCCGAGGGCCGCGTCGGTGCGCGTGTACAGGATCTCGGTGGTGGTGCTCATGCGTGCGTGCCTTCCGGAACTGCGAACTGCTGGAACGCGATGGACTTCTCGACCTTGTAGTACTCGCGGCCGAGGAGCTCGGCGACGATGTACGCGTTGCGGTACGCGGCCATGCCCAGGTCGGGCGAGGTGAGCGAGTGGTTGTGGGTCGTCCCGTTCTGGAGGTAGACGCCCCGGCCGGTGGTGTCCACGCTGTAGTTGCGGGCCGCGTCGAGGCGGCCGCGGCCGTCGAAGTTCAGCCGCCCGCGCACCGGGGCGAGGAACGTGGGCACGACGTACTTGTAGCCGGTGGCCAGGACCAGGCCCTCGGTGGTGAGGGAGAAGTCCCGCTCCTGCTCCTCCTGCCGCAGACCCAGGGTGTACGTGCCCGTGGTGGTGTCGTAGGCCGTGGTGTTCAGCGAGGTGTTGGTCAGCAGGGTGGTCGGGACCGGGCCCGGCATGCCGACCTTCTTCTGGTAGAGCAGGTCGAAGATCGAGTTGATCAGTTCGCCGTCGATGCCCTTGAAGAGGTTCTTCTGCCGGCTCTCCAGGCGGTAGCGGGTGTCCTCGGGGAGGGCGTGGAAGTAGTCCACGTACTCCGGGGAGGTCATCTCCAGCGTCAGCTTCGTGTACTCCAGCGGGAAGAACCGCGGGGAGCGGGTGACCCAGTTGAGCTGGTAGCCGTGGACGTCGATCTCGGCGAGGAGGTCGTGGTAGATCTCGGCCGCGCTCTGGCCCGAGCCGACCAGGGTGATCGACTTCTTCTTCTGCAGCTCCGCCTTGTTCTGCATGTAGGCGGAGTTGTGCAGGAAGTCGCCGCCGAGGTTCCCGCACGCCTCGGGGACGAAGGGCGGGGTGCCGGTGCCCAGGACCAGGCGGCGGGCCCGGTGGGTCTCGCCCCGGTCGGTGTGGACCTCGTACAGGCCGGCCTGCTCGTCGTACGTGACCTCGGTGACGGAGGTGGAGTACAGGACGTTGTCGAGGCGGTCGGCGGCCCAGCGGCAGTAGTCGTTGTACTCGGCCCGCAGCGGGTAGAAGTTCTCCCGGATGTAGAAGGAGTACAGCCGGTCGTTGTCCTTCAGGTAGTTCAGGAAGGAGAAGGGCGAGGTCGGGTCGGCGAGGGTGACCAGGTCCGACATGAACGGCGTCTGCAGGTGCGCGCCGTCCAGGAACATCCCGGCGTGCCACTCGAAGTGCGGCTTCGACTCGATGAACAGGCCGTCGAGCTCGTCGATCGGCGCGGTCAGGCAGGCGAGACCGAGGTTGAAGGGCCCGAGGCCGATCCCGATGAAGTCACGGGGCTTAGCGGTGGACGGCAAGGGACTCTCCAAGGAACTGCTCGGCGTGTGCGGCGAGAAGGTCGAGGACGGTCGTGATGTCGGCCGTCGTGGTCTGCGGGTTGAGGAGGGTGAACTTCAGGTACTGCTTCCCGTCCACCTTGGTGCCGGCGACGACCGCCTCACCCGAGGCGAACAGCGCCTTGCGGGCGTGCAGGTTGGCCTCGTCGACCAGGTCGGCGCGGACCGGGGCGTCTTCGGCACCGGGCACGTAGCGGAAGACCAGGGTGGAGATCTGCGGCTTGACGACTACCTCGAAGCGCGGGTCGGCGTCGATGACGTCCCAGCCCGCGGCGGCCAGGTCGATGACCTCGTCGAAGAGCGAGCCGACCGCGTCGGCGCCCATCACGCGCAGGGTCATCCAGAGCTTGAGCGCGTCGAAGCGGCGCGTGGTCTGGATGGACTTGTCGACCTGGTTGGGGATGCGCTCCTCGGCCATGCGGCGCGGGTTGAGGTAGTCCGCGTGGTACGTGGCGTGCTTCAGGGTGTCGCGGTCGCGGACCAGCACGGCGCTCGAACTGACGGGCTGGAAGAAGGACTTGTGGTAGTCGACCGTGACCGAGTCGGCGTGCTCGATGCCGTCGAGGAGGTGCCGGCGGGTGGGGGAGACCAGCAGTCCGCAGCCGTACGCGGCGTCCACGTGCATCCAGGCGGAGTGCTCGGCGGCCAGGCGGGCGATCTCGGGGAGCGGGTCGATGGACCCGAAGTCGGTGGTGCCGGCGGTGGCGACGACGGCCATGGGGAAGAGGCCCTCGACGGCGCACTCCTCCAGCTCCAGGGCGAGCACGGCGGTGTCCATGCGGCGGTTGCGGTCGACCGGGACGGCGATGACGGCCTCGTAGCCGAGTCCGAGCATGGCGGCCGACTTCTGCACGCTGAAGTGGCTGGCCTCGGAGGTGAAGATGCGCAGCTTCGGGAGGAGCTCGGCCTTGGTGAGCTCGCGGCCCTCGTCCAGCCCCTTCTTCATGACGATGCGGCAGGCCTCGTCACGGGCGAGCAGCAGCGCGTGGAAGTTGGACTGGCTGCCGCCGGAGGTGAAGACACCGTCCGCGGCCGGGCCGAGGCCGATGCGCTGCGCGGTCCAGTCGATGAGGCGGCGCTCGATGAGCGTGCCGCCGATCGACTGGTCCCAGGTGTCGAGGGAGGAGTTGACGGCCGAGAGGACGGCCTCGCCGAGCACGGCGGGGATGACGACCGGGCAGTTGAGGTGGCCGAGGTAGCGCGGGTGGTGGAAGTACACCGCGTCCCGCAGGTAGACCTCTTCCAGCTCGTCGAGCGCGGCGGCGGGGTCTTCGAGCGGCCGGTCCAGGTCGATGCCGGCGATGACCGGGGCGAGTTCGTCGACGGACATGCCGGTGTGCGGCCGCTGCGTGGTGGCGAGTTTGGCCGCTACGCGCTCGACGCCCTCGGTGACCGAACGCCGGTAGAGGTCGGCGGTCGTCTCGTTGAGCAGATGCTGACGCATCAACTGTCCTCCGGGCAGGGGAGAGGGGGGCGGGGATCTGAAGCTTAGGTTAGCCTAACCTAACTACCTCGCCAAATGAAGACGGGCCCCGGCCGGAAGCCGGGGCCCGTCTCTTGAACAGCCCTGTGGTGAAAGGAGGTTGGAGCTACAGCGCGGAGCCGGAGTCCTCGCTGGGAGCCTTGCCCGCGTACGCCTCGGCGAGGAGGTCCTCCTCGGTCGCGCCGAGCCGCCAGTAGCCGGTGAAGCGCACCGCGCGGCGGTCGACGGAACGTTCCTGCACGAAATGCCGGCGGACCGCCCGAATGGTGCCCGCCTCGCCCGCCAGCCAGACGTACGGGGCCTCGGCGGCGGGCAGTTCGGCCGCCCGGACCACGTCGAGCAGGTGCTCGGTGCGCTCCCGGCCGGCGCCGCTCCCCCGTACGACCCAGGTGATGTCCACGTCGGCGAGCGTCGACAGCGCGAGCCGGTCGTCCGCGTGCGGGACCTCGAACCAGGCCCGCACCCGGGCGCCGGCGGGGAGCCGGTCCAAGATCGCCGCGGCCGCGGGGAGCGCGGTCTCGTCCGCGTACATGAAGAGCGCGTCGGTGGCGGCGGGCGGCTGGAAGCGTACGGACTTGTTCTCCGCGACCGCCGGTCCGATCGCCATGATCCGGCGGCCGGTGACGGCCCGCCCGGCCCAGAAGGAGGCGGGGGAAGAATCCCCGTGGAGGACGAAGTCGATGTCGACCTCCTCCGCGCCCTGCGGCGTACGGCGCTGCTCGCGCACGGTGTACGAACGCATCACGGGACGTTCCCCGTCCGGCATCGCGCGCCACGCGGCGAACCAGGTGTCCTCGTCCGTGGACGGGAGCACGGTGTGCTCCCGCTCCGGGGGCGGCAGGAAGAGCGAGAGGCTCTGGTCGTAGCCGCCCGAGCGGAAGCCGGCGAGGGACTCACCGCCGAACGTGACCCGCAGGAACGAGTGCCCGAGGCGGCGCGTACGGAGCACTTCCATCCCGAAGAAGCGGAAGTGCGCGATCGCCGGGGCGTCGGATGCGGTGACGGTCATGCGGAGAGTCCCCCTGGGAGTCGATTTCGGCGCCGGACACCGGCGCCGAGGGTCAGCTGACCTTCTTGGCGCTCTGGATGGACTTCGCGAGGTCTTCGAGGATCTGCGCGCACTTGTCGTACGAGTAGATCGGCTCGGTCACGCGCGGGATGACCTGGCCGGCCTTGACCGCGGGCAGCTCGGCCCAGGTCGGCTTGGACTTCAGGTCGTTCGGCTGCAGGGTGCCGGTCCGGTTGTCGAGCAGGATGACGTCGGCCTTGTACTTGCCGGCGTTCTCCCAGCTGAGGCTCTCGAAGAAGCCGCCCTCGTCGAGCTTCTCCGGGATCGCGAACTCGACGCCCAGGCTCTCGAAGTACTTCAGGTCGGCCGAGGTCTTCGGGGTGGAGGCGTAGAACAGGTCCGGGGAGCCGGAGCCGACGAGCACCTTGATGCCCGGGTTGGTCTTGGTGGCCTCGCGGACCTTCGCGGCGGCGGCCTCGAAGCGGGCCTTCGCGTCGACGGTGGTCTTGGCGTTCATGTCGGCGCCGAGCGACTTGGCGAGGTCCGCCGTGCGCGCCAGCGCCTTGTCGAGGGTGGCGTCGCCGCCCACGGAGACGGCGGCGACCGGAGCGAGGCCGGTGATCTTGGCCTTGGACTCCTCCGGGACGTACCAGAGGGTGCCGTCCCAGGTGTTGGTGACGAGGAGGTCGGGGTTCAGGGCCGCGTACTTCTCGACGTTGAACTCGCCCCAGACGTTGCCCAGGATCTCGACCTTGGAGATGTCCATCGAACCGGCCTGCACGTCGGCCTTGCCGTCGGCGGTCTTGGTCGGGCCGAACACGCCCTTGACCGGGATGCCGTAGTCGTGGAGAGCCGCGGCGGTGCCGGTGAAGGCGACGATGTTCTTCGGCGTGGACTTGGCCGTGACGTCCTTGCCGAGGTCGTCCTTGAAGGACCAGGGGCCGGACGCCGCGGCGCCCTTGTCCTTGCCGCCGTCACCCTTGGCCGTGTCGGAACCGCCGCACGCGGTGAGCGCCGCGACGAGGCCGAGGGCGCCGCCGGCCGCGATGAGACCGCGGCGGGAGAGGTAGGAGGATCGGGACTTGGGCATGTCGATGTCCGCTTTCGTACGTACCGGCGGCCACTGGGCCGTTCGGAACGAAGGTTAGCCTAACCTTGGCTGAAAGCGGTAAGGGGGCCCTAACTTTTCGGGGCCCCCTCGGTCATGCGTCCGGTCGTGCGTCAGGTCGTGCGTCCGGTCGTGCGGCTCAGCTCGCGAAGCCCAGCTCGCGGGCGATGAGCATGCGCTGGACCTCGCTCGTGCCCTCGCCGATCTCCAGGATCTTCGAGTCCCGCCACATCCGGGCCACCGGGTACTCGTTCATGAACCCGTAGCCGCCGTGGATCTGGGTGGCGTCGCGGGCGTTGTCGACGGCCACCGTCGAGGAGTACAGCTTGGCGATCGCCGCCTCCTTCTTGAACGGCTCGCCGGCCACCAGCCGGGAGGCCGCGTCGCGCCAGCCGATCCGGGCCATGTGCGCGCGCGTCTCCATGTCCGCCAGCTTGAACTGGATGGCCTGGTTGTCGCCGATCGCCTTGCCGAAGGCGTGCCGCTCCTTGGCGTACTTCACCGACTCGTCCACGCAGCCTTGGGCCAGGCCCGTCGCCAGCGCGGAGATCGCGATGCGGCCCTCGTCGAGGATCCGCAGGAACTGGGCGTAGCCGCGGCCCTCTTCGCCCAGCAGGTTGGCGAGCGGGACCCGCACGTTGTCGAAGGACAGCTCACGGGTGTCCGAGGAGTTCCAGCCGACCTTGGAGTACGGGGCGGCCACCGTGAAGCCCGGGGTGCCGGACGGGACGATGATCGAGGAGATCTCCGGACGGCCGTCCGCGTTGCGGCCCGTCACGGCGGTGACGGTGACCAGACCGGTGATGTCCGTACCGGAGTTGGTGATGAAGCACTTCGAACCGTTGATCACCCACTCGTCGCCGTCGCGGACCGCCGTCGTGCGAGTGCCGCCCGCGTCGGAGCCCGCACCCGGCTCGGTCAGGCCGAACGCGCCGAGGATCTCCCCGGAACACATCCGCGGCAGCCACTGCCGCTTCTGCTCCTCGGTGCCGAAGAGGTGCAGGGGCATCGCGCCGAGGGAGACCCCGGCCTCCAGGGTGATGGCGACCGAGGAGTCGACGCGGGCCAGCTCCTCCAGGGCGATGCCGAGCGCGAGGTAGTCGCCGCCCATGCCGCCGTACTCCTCGGGGAAGGGCAGGCCGAACAGGCCCATGCGGCCCATCTCGCGGACGATCTCGTACGGGAACTCGTGCCGCTCGTAGAGGTCGCCGATCTTGGGTGCCACGACGTCGTGGGCGAACGCCTCGACGGTGCGGCGGAGTTCCTCGTGCTCGGGGGTGAGCCGGTGGTCGAGGGCCATGGTCTTCGTTACTCCTTGTGGGAGAGGGCGCGGACGGTACGGGAGGGGCTGGGACGCCCCAGCTGTTCGGCCATCCACACGCTCGTGGCGGTGAGGGCGGCCAGGTCGACCCCGGTCTCGATGCCGAGGCCGTCGAGCATCCACACGAGGTCCTCGGTGGCGAGGTTTCCGGTGGCGCTCTTCGCGTACGGGCATCCGCCGAGGCCGCCGGCGGAGGCGTCGACGGTGGTCACGCCGTGCTGGAGGGCGGCGAGGGTGTTGGACAGGGCCTGGCCGTAGGTGTCGTGGAAGTGCACGCCGATGCGGTCGGTGCCCACACCCGCCTCGTTCAGGCTGTTGAGCAGCTCCTGGACGTGACCGGGGGTCGCGACGCCGATGGTGTCGCCGAGGCTCAGCTCGTCGCAGCCGAGGTCGAGCAGGGACTTGGCGGTCCGTACGACCTGGTGGACCGGGACCGGGCCCTCCCACGGGTCGCCGAAGCACATGGACAGGTAGCCCCGCACATGCGCCTCCTCCTGCTTGGCGCGCGCCACGACGGGCTCGAACATGGCGAGGGACTCGGCGACCGTGCGGTTGAGGTTGCGGGAGGCGAAGGTCTCGGTGGCCGAACCGAAGACGGCGATACGGGTGGCCCCCAGGGTGAGGGCCCGGTCGAGCCCGCGCTCGTTGGGGACCAGGACCGGGAGCGCCGCCTCGACGTCGCCGAGCAGCGGGAAGAGCTGCTCGGCGTCCGCGAGCTGGGGCACCCACTTGGGGTGCACGAAGCTGGTGGCCTCGATGGTGGTGAGGCCGGCGGCGGCGAGGCGGTGGATGAACTCCGCCTTCACCTCGGTGGGTACGGCCGTCTTCTCGTTCTGCAGCCCGTCGCGGGCGCCGACCTCGTGGATCCGCACGCGGGGCGGCAGGCCGGGGGCCGGGACGGTCATGGGCAGGCCGTTCATGCGGCGCCCTCCTCGGTGTCCGGGGTGACCACGGCCAGGATCTGGTCCATGGCGACGGTGGTGCCGGGGGAGACGTCGAGCTCGGTGACCGTGCCCGCGTGCGGGGCGGAGATCACGTGCTCCATCTTCATGGCCTCGACGACGAGGAGGCTCTGGCCGGCCGCCACCGTGTCGCCGAGGGCGACCTTGACGACGGTGACGGTCCCGGGCATGGGGGCGGCAAGGGTGTCGGCGCCGCCGCGTCCGGCGCCGCTGAGGTTCGCCGCGACGGGGTCGTGGTCCTGGACGTGCCAGGAGTCGCCGTCCCGGCCGAGCCAGGTCCCCTCCGGGGAGGTGGCGTGGCTGAAGCGGTGGGTGACGCCGTCGAGTTCGACGGTGACGGTGCTGAGGGTGCGGGCCACGATCCGGGCGCGGGCCGGTGTACTGGGGGCGCTGCCCCCGGACTCGGTGCCGGTCTCGTCGATCAGCAGCTCGTGGTCGGCGCCCTCGGCGCGGGACCGGACCGCCACCGGCTCCTGGCCGGGAAGGCGGAAGTGGTGCACCGTCCAGGCGGGCGTGCCGCCCAGGCGCCAGCCGTTGGCGGAGTCGAAGGGGTCGACCCACGATTTCAGCCCGTCCGGCGTTTGCGGACCGAGGTCCGGGGCGGAACCCCAGTTCAGCAGCGCCGCCGCCGCGTACACCTCCGGCGGGACCCCCTCCGGCAGGAGCTCGGCCAGGTCGCGCTCGACCAAGCCGGTGTCGAGGTCGCCGGAGACCACGTCCGGGTGCGCCAACAGCCTGCGCAGGAACCCCGCGTTGGTCTGGACGCCCAGGATCACCGTGTCCGCAAGGGCACCCCGCAGCACCCGCAGGGCACTGGCCCGGTCGGGACCGTACGCGATCACCTTCGACAGCATCGGGTCGTACGTGGACCCCACCGGGACGCCGGCCGTCAGTCCGGAGTCCGTGCGGACCGGACCGCCCGACGGCTCGGACAGGGCCAGGACCGTACCGCCCGACGGCAGGAACCCCCGCGCCGGATCCTCCGCACAGACCCGCGCCTCGATGGCGTGCCCCGTCAGGGTCACCCCGGACTGTTCGAAGCCGAGCGGCAGCCCCGCCGCCACCCGCAGTTGCTGCTCCACCAGGTCCAGCCCCGTGATCAGCTCCGTCACCGGGTGCTCCACCTGGAGGCGGGTGTTCATCTCCATGAAGAAGTACGAGGACGGGTCCCCGCCCGGGACGATGAACTCCACCGTGCCCGCGCCGACGTACCCGCACGAGCGGGCCGCCTCCACAGCCGCCGCGCCCATCGAGGCCCGGAGCTCCGGCGTCAGCAGGACCGACGGGGCCTCCTCGATCACCTTCTGGTGGCGCCGCTGCAGCGAGCACTCGCGCTCGCCGAGGTGGACGACGTTCCCGTGGGCGTCCGCGAGGACCTGGATCTCGATGTGCCGGGGGCGGTCCACCCACCGCTCGACGAGCAGCGTGTCGTCGCCGAAGGAGGACTTCGCCTCGCGCCGGGCCGCCGCGATCTCCTCGGCCAGAGCCGACGCTTCACGGACCAGCCGCATGCCCTTGCCGCCGCCGCCCGCCGAGGGCTTGAGCAGCACCGGCATGCCGATCTCCTCGGCCGCCGCCACGAGTTCGGCGTCGGTCAGGCCGCTGCCGGAGGAGCCGGGGACCACGGGCACGCCCGCCGCCCGTACCGTCTGCTTCGCGCGGATCTTGTCGCCCATCAGGGAGATCGCGGAGGCCGGCGGACCGATGAAGGCCAGGCCCGCGTCGGCGCAGGCCTGCGCGAAGGCCGCGTTCTCCGCGAGGAACCCGTATCCGGGGTGGACCGCCTCGGCGCCCGTGCGCCGGGCGGCGTCCAGGAGCCGCTCCACGCTCAGGTAGCTCTCGGAGGCCGCCGCCGGGCCGATCCGGACGGCCGTGTCGGCCTCCCGCACATGACGGGCGTCCGCGTCCGCGTCGCTGAAAACGGCCACCGAGCGGATGCCGAGCTGCCGCAGCGTGCGGATGACCCGTACCGCGATCTCGCCCCGGTTCGCGACCAGAACAGTGCTGAACATCAGTGAGGTCCTCACGTCACATACGGAAGATGCCGAAGCCGCGGTCGCCCAGCGGGGCGTTCGCGCACGCGGTCAGAGCCAGTCCCAGCACCTGCCGCGTCTCCATCGGGTCGATGACCCCGTCGTCCCACAGCCGCGCGGTGGCGTAGTACGCGTTGCCCTGCGCCTCGTACTGCTCCCGGACCGGGGCCTTGAAGGCCTCCTCGTCCCCGGCCGGCCACTCCTGGCCGGCGCCCTCGATCTGGTCCCGCTTGACCGTGGCCAGTACGGAGGCGGCCTGCTCGCCGCCCATCACCGAGATCTTGGCGTTGGGCCACATCCACATGAACCGCGGCGAGTACGCCCGCCCGCACATCGAGTAGTTGCCCGCGCCGTAGGAGCCGCCGACCACCACCGTCAGCTTCGGAACCCGGGTGCAGGCCACCGCCGTCACCATCTTGGCGCCGTGCTTGGCGATGCCGCCGGCCTCGTAGTCCCGGCCGACCATGAAGCCCGAGATGTTCTGGAGGAAGAGGAGCGGGATCCCGCGCTGGTCGCACAGCTCGATGAAGTGCGCGCCCTTCTGGGCCGATTCGGAGAACAGGATGCCGTTGTTGGCGATGATCCCGACCGGGTGCCCGTGGATCCGCGCGAAGCCGGTGACCAGCGTCTGCCCGAACTCCGCCTTGAACTCCTGGAAGCGCGAGCCGTCCACGATCCGGGCGATGATCTCGCGGGCGTCGTACGGGGTGCGGGAGTCGACCGGGACCGCGCCGTAGAGCCCGTACGGGTCCACCTTCGGCTCCTCGGGCGCCTCGACCGACCAGGGCAGGGCCCCGCGCTCGGGCAGGGTCGCCACGATGTTCCGTACGATCCGTAGCGCGTGCGCGTCGTCCTCGGCGAGGTGGTCGGTCACGCCGGAGACCCGGGAGTGGACCTCGCCGCCGCCGAGCTCCTCCGCGGTGACGACCTCGCCGGTGGCCGCCTTCACCAGCGGCGGGCCGCCGAGGAAGATCGTGCCCTGGCCGCGGACGATGACGGCCTCGTCACTCATGGCCGGGACGTACGCGCCGCCCGCCGTGCAGGAGCCGAGGACGGCGGCGATCTGCGGGATCCCGGCCCCGGACATGCGGGCCTGGTTGTAGAAGATGCGGCCGAAGTGCTCCCGGTCGGGGAAGACCTCGTCCTGCATGGGGAGGAAGGCACCGCCCGAGTCGACCAGGTAGAGGCAGGGGAGACGGTTCTCCAGGGCCACCTCCTGGGCGCGCAGGTGCTTCTTGACGGTCATCGGGTAGTACGTGCCGCCCTTGACGGTGGCGTCGTTCGCGACGATCACGCACTCGCGGCCGCTGACCCGCCCGATGCCCGCGATGACCCCGGCGGCCGGGGCCGCGCCCCCGTACATGTCCTCGGCGGCCAGCGGAGCCAGCTCCAGGAAGGGCGACCCGGGGTCGAGGAGGGTGTCCACGCGGTCGCGGGGGAGCAGCTTCCCGCGGGCGGTGTGGCGGGCGCGGGCCTTTTCCCCGCCGCCGAGGCGGGCCGCGTCCAGCCGGGCGCGCAGCCCCTCGGCGAGCTCGCGGTGGGCGGCCTCGTTGGCCCGCCAGGCCTCGGACGCCGGGTCGGCGGCACTCGTCAGCACTGGTGCCTGCTGCATCGGTCGAGCTCCCTTGCTCGGTGCACGCTGTTAATGAGCGTTAACGCATGTATCGCTCAGGTTAACGAGCGCTAACGGCCCTGTCTAGAATGGATTCCCATGAGCACCAGAGCGGCCGCCCCCACCCGTCGCGAGCAGATCCTCAACGAGGCCGCTCGTCTCTTCGCCGAGCGCGGCTTCCACGGCGTCGGAGTGGACGAGATAGGGGCCGCGGTGGGCATCAGCGGCCCCGGCCTGTACCGGCACTTCGCGGGCAAGGACGCCATGCTCGCCGAGCTGCTGGTGGGCATCAGCGAGCGGCTGCTGACCGGGGGACGCCACCGGGTGGCGGAGGCGGCGGGCGACCCGCCGGGGGTGCTGTCCTCGCTGATCGACGGACACATCGACTTCGCCCTCGACGACCGGGCGCTGATCATCCTGCACGACCGGGAGCTGGACCGGCTGCGGGACGCCGACCGCAAGCTCGTACGGCAGCTGCAGCGCCAGTACGTGGAGCTGTGGGTGGACGTCGTACGGGAACTGCATCCGCTGGTCGGCGAGGCGGAAGTACGGGTCGGCGTGCACGCCGTCTTCGGACTGCTGAACTCCACCCCGCACCTGGCGGCGCTGGGGCGGGAGGCGACGGAGTCGCTGCTGCGGCGGCTCGCGCACGGGGCGTTCGGGGCGCTGTCGGGGTGAGCGCGGCGTGAGGCCGGGTGTCCGGTGGTCGGAATGGAACAGACGGCTCCGGCCGCGCGGCGGCAGAATGGGCCGCATGCCGAAGCCGATAGAGCCGCCGAGCCGCGCCGAACTCATTGACCACCTGGTCCGGACCCGGATCGCGGGGCAGGTCGCGACCCCGCGCGAGAACAACCTCTCCCACTACCGCAAGCTCGCCAACGGCGACCGGCACTACTGGCTCGGGCTGGAACTCGGCGACCGCTGGACGGACGAGCAGGACGTGCTCGCGGTGATGGCGGAGCGGTGCGGGGTCGTGGACGACCCGGCGTACCGCCACGGCCAGGACACCATCGACCCCGAACTGACCCTGGCCGGGCTGGACCGGCTGGCGGCGCGGCTGCGGAAGGCCGCGCTGGACCGGCAGAGCGTGCTGCTGGCCACCGGGCACCCGGGCGGCCTGCTCGACGTCCACCGGGCGACGGCGGCGGCCCTGCGGGCGGCGGGCTGCGAGATCGTGGTGATCCCCGCCGGGCTGATGGCGGACGAGGGCTCGGTGTGGCAGTTCGCGGACGTGGCCGTGCTGGAGCGCGGCGCGACGCTGTGGCACACGCACTCGCCCGCGCCGATGGCGGCGATCCTGGACGGGCTCGCGGCGGAGGGCCGCCCGCAGCCGGACCTGGTCGTGGCCGACCACGGCTGGGCCGGCTGCGCGGCCCAGCGGGGCCTGGACGCGGTGGGCTACGCCGACAGCAACGACCCCGCGCTGTTCCTCGGCGAGGCGGAGGGCACCCTCCAGGTGGCGGTCCCCCTGGACGACCACGTCCGCGACCCCCGCTTCTACGACCCCCTGGTGGCCTACCTCTTGTCCGCCGCCGGACTCCTGGACGCCTGACGCGCCCCCTCGTACGGTCCGCGGGTGGATGGCGTGAGGCCATGAGAGCGGTGCGCAGCCCCCTGTCCGTGCTGGGCGCGGACCCCGCAGGCCGGTCGGCGGGCCTGGACCTGCCCCCGGGCCGCCTGGTGACCCGGCCCGGCAGGCGCCTGCGCCGGGCCGCCCCGCTGCTGTGGGTGTCCGACGCCGCGGTGGGCGGCGAGGCCCTGGCCGGCTGCCGGGGCCCGGCCCTGGCCGCCCTCGGCCTGCACCCGGTGCTGCTCCAGGACCGGCGCGGACTGGAGGAGTGGTGGCGCCTGCGGGAGCTGTACCCGGAGCGGATGTCCGACCCCGGCGACCATGACCCGGAGCAGGTCCTGCGGGAGTTCTGGAGCGGGGCGGTGCCCGACCCGGAGGAGGGCGCGGAGGGTGCCGAGCTCATCGCCCCGTTCGGCCGGGACTGGCCGGGCCCGGCGGCGGCGCCCACCGCGGAGCTGGACCCGCAGGCGGCGGCCGGCACACTCGCCCCCGACCTGGTGCGGGACGGCTGCCTGCCGAGCCCGCGGCTCGCGCTGGTCCCCGCGGGGCGCGGGGCCGACGTACTCGCGGTGATCGGCTGGGGCGGACCGGCCAACCACGAGACCGACACCGCCCGCATCGCCGCCGTACTGCGGTCCTGGGAGGACCGGTTCGGGGCCCGGGTGCTGGCCCTCGGCTTCGACGAGCTCCACCTGTCGGTGGCGGCCCCGCCCCGCACCCTCGCCGAGGCGCTGCCCGTGGCGGCCGAGCACTTCGCCTTCTGCCCGGACAACGTCTGGCAGGGTTCCGGCAGCATCCGCGCGTACGCCGAAGAGGCCCTGACCGGCAACGACCACTGGGCGTTCTGGTGGGACTAGACCGTTTCGCCGCCCGGGCCCGGCGTCGGCGTCGGGTCCAGGTACACGCGGCGGATCGCCGGAAAGCGTTCCCGCAACTGCGCCTCGGCGTCCTCGCACGCCCCCTCCACCTGCCGAGCGGACGCCAGGTCGTGAAAGTCGATCTTCGCCGCGACAAGAACCTCCGCCGGCCCCTGCACCAGCGTCGTCAGCTCCAGCACCCCCTCGATGTGCGGCACCGACAGCAGCTCCTCCCGGACCTGCGCCCGCGTCGCCTCCGGCAGCGGCCGCCCGATCAGGTACTGCGCGTTAGAGCGCCCCAGCTCCCACGCCACCCACACCAGCAGCAGCCCGATCAGCAGCGACGCCACCCCGTCGTACGCCCCCGACCCCGTCAGCTGCGCCCCCAGCAGCCCGCCCGCCGCCAGCACGAGCCCGATCAGCGCGGCCGCGTTCTCCAGCAGCACCGCCTTCACCGCCGTGTCCGGGGTGTGTTTCACGTACAGACCGACCGGCGCCGCCATCCGCGCCGCCTCGCCCTTGACCTGCCGCCACGCGACCAGCAGCGAGTAGCCCTCCAGCACGAAGGAGATGCCGAGGACCACGTACGAGAACGTCGGGTCGCCCGGATCCTCGCCGTGCACCAGCGTGTGGATCCCGTCGTACACGGCGAACACCGCACCGCCGAAGAAGGTCGCGATCGACGCCAGCAGCGCCCAGATGTACCGCTCGGGCCCGTATCCCAGCGGATGCGCCTCGTCCGCGGGTTTCGCGCTGCGCCTGAGCGACGCCAGCAGCATGACCTCGGTCACCGTGTCGGCCACCGAATGCGCGGCCTCGGACAGCATCGCGCTCGAGCCGCTGACGATCCCGCCGACCGTCTTGGCCGCGGCGATCCCCAGGTTGGTGGCCCCGGCGACGAGTACCGTGCCGACGCTCTCGGATTCTTCGGGCATGCGGTGACGGTATGTCCGGATCTCAGCGCGGCACGCGTACGACACCCTCCTGGATGACGGTCACGGCCAGCCGGCCGTCCTGCGTCCAGATCCGCGCCTGGCCGAGCCCGCGTCCGGCGGCCGCCGAGGGCGACTCCTGGTCGTACAGCAGCCACTCGTCGGCGCGGAAGGGCCGGTGGAACCACATGGCGTGGTCCAGCGAGGCGCCCACGACGTCGCCGACGGCCCAGCCGCCGCGCCCGTGGGCGAGCAGCACCGAGTCGAGCAGCGTCATGTCGGAGACGTACGTGGCCAGGCAGGTGTGCAGGAGCGCGTCGTCGCTCTCCAGCTTGCCGGCCGTCCGGAACCACACCTGCGACCGCGGTTCCACCGGCGCTCCGACGCTGCCCCAGGGCGGGGTCGTCGCGTACCGCAGGTCCACCGCACCCCGCGCCTCGATCAGTCGCTCCACCGTGCCCGGGTCGCGGAAGATCTCCCGGTACGCGGGCAGCGACTCGGCCGCCGTCTGCAGGGTCTCGGGATCGGGCGCGTCCGGCATGGCGGCCTGGTGGTCGAGGCCCTCCTCGTACGTCTGGAAGGACGCCGAGAGGTGGAAGATCGGCTGGCCGTGCTGGACGGCGACGACCCGGCGGGTGGTGAAGGAGCGGCCGTCGCGGATCCGGTCGACGGAGTACACGATGGGCGCGCCGGGATCCCCGGCGCGCAGGAAGTACGAGTGCAGCGAGTGCGCGGTCCGGTCCTCGGGCACGGTCCGCCCGGCGGCGACCAGCGCCTGGGCGGCGACCTGCCCGCCGAAGACGCGCGGTACCAGCGCCGAGCGGCTGGTACCGCGGAAGATGTTCTCCTCGATCTGCTCCAGGTCGAGCAGATCGAGGAGCGTCGTCAGTGCCTCGTTCATGAGGGGAAGGCTAAGCGCCCCAAGTCCCTTACAGGCCCATGGACTTCGCGATGATGGACTTCATGACCTCGCTGGTGCCGCCGTAGATGCGGTTGACGCGGTTGTCGGCGTACAGGCGGGCGATCGGGTACTCGTTCATGTAGCCGTAACCGCCGTGCAGCTGGAGGCACTTGTCGATGACGCGGTGGGCGACCTCGGTGCAGAACAGCTTCGCGGAGGCGGCCTCGGCGGCGGTCAGCTCACCGGCGTCCAGGGCCTCCAGGGCGCGGTCGGCGACCGCCTCGGCGGCGTCCACCTCGGCCTGGCAGGCGGCCAGCTCGAACTTGGTGTTCTGGAAGTGCGCGACGGGCTTGCCGAAGACGGTGCGCTCCGTCACGTACTGCTGGGCGAACCGGATGGCGGCCTTGGCCTGGGCGTACGCGCCGAAGGCGATGCCCCAGCGCTCGGAGGGCAGGTTGGCGCCGAGGTAGTAGAAGCCCTTGTTCTCCTCGCCGAGCAGGTCCTCGACCGGGACCTTCACGTCGACGAACGCCAGCTCGGCGGTGTCGGAGGTGCGCAGGCCGAGCTTGTCCAGCTTGCGGCCGATGGAGTAGCCCTCGGACTTGGTGTCCACGGCGAAGAGGGAGATGCCGAAGCGGCGGTCGTCCTCGCGCGGGGCGGAGGTGCGGGCGCAGACGATCACGCGGTCGGCGTGGACGCCACCGGTGATGAAGGTCTTGGAGCCGTTGAGGACGTAGTGGGTGCCGTCCTCGGAGAGCTTGGCGGTGGTCTTCATGCCGGCGACGTCGGAGCCGGTGCCCGGCTCGGTCATCGCGAGGGCCCACATCTCCTCACCGGAGACGAACTTCGGGAGGTAACGCTTCTTCTGCTCGTCGCCGGCGAGCATCTTGATGTAGGGCAGGGCGAGCAGCACGTGCACGCCGGAGCCGCCGAAGTTCACGCCCGCGCGCGAGGTCTCCTCGTAGAGGACGGCCTCGAACTTGTGGGTGTCCAGACCGGCGCCGCCGAACTCCTCGGGGACGTTGATGCCGAAGACGCCCAGCTCGCCGAGCTTGTAGTAGAAGTCGCGCGGCGCCTGGCCGGCCGCGAACCACTCGTCGTAGACGGGGACGACCTCGGCCTCGATGAAGGCGCGGATGGTCTCGCGGAACGCTTCGTGGTCCTCGTTGAAAACTGTGCGGCGCACGGGCCGGCTCCCTTCGGTCGCGGCGGTCCGCCGCCTATGGCTAAGCGCTTGCTCAGACTAAGTTACCGGCGAGTTGTCCCCGCTGTCCAGAGCGCGGAGGGCGAACCACAGTTCCATGCGGGTGTCCGGGTCGTCGAGGTCCGTGGCGAGGAGCGCCGCGCAGCGGGAGACGCGCTGGCGGACGGTGTTGCGGTGGACACCCAGCGCCACGGCGGTGCGGTCCCAGCTGCCGTGGTGGGCCAGCCAGGCGCGCAGGGTGTCCCGGTGGGGGCGGTTCAGCGGGGCGAGCAGGGCTTCGGCGTGGGCGCGGGCCTCGGCCGGGTCGAGGAGGGTGGCGAGGCCGCCGGGGGAGTGCCGGGCCAGCGGGGTCCGGGCCGCCTCGGCGCGCTCCAGGGCCCGCCCGGCCTGGGTCCCGGCGGTGGGCAGGTCCGCGGGGGCGGCCGGGGCGCTCACGCCGAGGCGCCACCCGGGCTGCGGGGCGGGCTCCCGGTCGGTGAGCAGGCGTACGCCGTCACCGTGCGGGTCCAGCAGTACGGTGCCCAGCGCGGCCGCCAGGGCCCGCGGGTCGCCGGCGCCGCGGGCGTGGACGGCGTACCAGGGCCCCGGCGCGAGGGCGCTCGCGGGATCCCCGCCGAGGAGCAGCCGGGTCAGCGCGGCGGCCTCGTCCCCGGCGGGGCGGGGCGCGGTGAGCAGGCTCAGCAGCACGGCGGCGACGGAGGCGATGGTGTGGTCGCCCGGGGCCCGCGCCGGAGTGGCCAGGGCCAGCACCTGACCGCCGCCCACGGCGTACGCGGCGAGGTGCGTCCCGCCCAGGGTGTCGGTGGCGGTCGCCGCCGCCCCAGAAGCCACCCGCTCGGCCAGCGTGCCCACGGCGGTGAGCGCCGCCTCGCCGGGAGCTGCGCCGGCCGCCGCCCTGACCGGGTGCGGCGCGGGGGCCGATCCGGGGGCCGCCCGCCCGGCCCCGCCGTCCGCCGCCCGGCCGGGTCCGGCAGCGGGCTCCGCCGCCCCGCCCCGGCCCGGGGCGAGGAGAGCCGTCCAGCCGCCCAGGCTCGCCGCGAGGCGGGAGAGTACGGCCGCGACCGGCTCGGGCCGGGCGGCCGCCGCGGCGAGCGACTGCTGGGCCTCGGTGACCCGGCGCAGCTCCCGCGTACGGGCCTGCGCCATCAGCCGCCAGACGCCCCGGGCCACCGCCGTGAACGGGGTGCGCGGCGGGACCTCCAGCAACGGCAGCCCGTACCGCGCGCAGGCGGCCGCCAGCGCGGCCGGCACCTCCTCGTGCACGGGCGCCACGCCGAAGCCGAGCGCGGCCGCGCCCGCCGCGACGAGCCCGGCCACGTAGCCCTCGGGGTCGACGCCCGGCTCCGCGCCGGCCGTGAGCAGCAGTTCCCCGCCCAGCAGGTACGGCGAGGGGTCGGCCATCTCGGACGCGTGCACCCCGTGGACATCGGCCTCGGCGGGCCCCGCGAGGTGGCGCAGCCCCAGCTCGCGGTCGGCGAGCAGCGCGGCCAGGGGGACCGGTGGGGTGGGCGGGGCCTCCATGGATACTCCGTACATGTGCAGGGGTGTCTGGTGGATGAAACGTACACTTCGCGCCCCCGGGGTGTCGGCTTACGCTCGAAGCACCGCACCAGCAGGCCCCCAGTACGACCCCCGCAGGACCTCCAGAAGGGCACCCCTCATGAGCACGCAGCCGCGCGGCCCCGTCGACTCCTCCCGCATCCCGCGCTACGCGGGCCCGGCGACCTTCGCCCGGCTGCCGCGCCTCGACGAGGTCGGCTCCGCCGACGTCGCCGTCGTCGGCGTGCCCTTCGACTCCGGCGTCTCCTACCGCCCGGGCGCCCGCTTCGGCGGCAACGCCATCCGCGAGGCCTCGCGCCTGCTGCGCCCGTACAACCCGGCGCAGGACGCCTCCCCCTTCGCGCTCGCGCAGGTCGCCGACGCCGGTGACATCGCCGTGAACCCCTTCAACATCAACGAGGCCGTCGACCAGGTCGAGGCCGCGGCCGACGAGCTGCTCTCCTCCGGCTCCCGCCTGATGACCCTCGGCGGCGACCACACCATCGCCCTCCCCCTCCTGCGCTCGGTGGCGAAGAAGCACGGGCCGGTCGCGCTGCTGCACTTCGACGCGCACCTGGACACGTGGGACACGTACTTCGGCGCCGAGTACACGCACGGCACCCCGTTCCGGCGCGCCGTCGAGGAGGGCATCCTCGACACCGAGGCGCTGTCGCACGTCGGCACGCGCGGCCCGCTCTACGGCAAGCAGGACCTGGACGACGACGCCAAGATGGGCTTCGGCATCGTCACCTCGGCGGACGTCTACCGCCGCGGCGCCGACGAGGTCGCGGACCAGCTGCGCCAGCGCATCGGCGACCGCCCGCTGTACATCTCCATCGACATCGACGTGCTGGACCCGGCGCACGCGCCCGGCACCGGCACCCCCGAGGCGGGCGGCATGACCTCCCGCGAGCTGCTGGAGATCATCCGGGGGCTCTCCTCCTGCAACCTCGTCTCGGCCGATGTCGTCGAGGTCGCCCCGGCGTACGATCACGCCGAGATCACCTCGGTCGCGGCCTCGCACACCGCGTACGAGCTCACCACGATCATGAGCCGCCAGATCGCGGCGGCGAAGGCGCAGGCGAAGGGCAACTGAGCACGTGACGCACGACCACGACCTGGTACTCCGTCCCACCGAAGCCCAGACGGCGGCCGCGCTCGCGCCGCCGCCGGGGCGGACGGGCGGGGACCTGGTCGTGGAGACGCTGCGTTCGCTCGGCGCCACCACCGTTTTCGGACTGCCCGGGCAGCACGCGCTCGGCATCTTCGACGCGGTCGGCCGTTCGGACCTGCGCCTGATCACCCTGCGTACGGAGAACAACGCGGGCTTCGCGGCCGACGCGTACGGCCGGATGACGGGCGAGGCGGTCCCGCTGCTCCTCTCCACGGGCCCCGGGGCGCTCATGTCCCTGCCGGCCCTCGCGGAGGCGGCCGCCGCCTCCGCCCCGGTACTGGCGATCTGCTCGCAGGTCCCCTCCCCGGGCCTGGGCGGAGGCCGGCGCGGGCACCTGCACGAGCTGCGGGACCAGTCGGCGTCCTTCCGGGACGTGGTGAAGTCCGTCCACGTGGCCCGTACGCCGTCCCAGATCCCTTCGGCGATCGCCGAGGCCTGGGAATCGGCCCTCACGACCCCGCACGGGCCCGTCTGGGTGGAGATCCCAGAGGACGTCCTGCGCGCGGAGACGGTCATCCCGCAGGTCACGGGCGTGGACGCGACCCCGCACGAGCTCGCGCCGCGGCCCGAGCTGACGGCGGTGGCGGCCCACTGGCTGTCACGGGCCTCCCGGCCGGTGATCATCGCGGGCGGCGGAGTGATCCGCGCCGACGCGGCGGGCAAGCTGAAGCAGCTGGCGGAGCGGCTGAACGCGCCCGTCGTCACCACCTTCGGCGGCAAGGGCGCCTTCCCCTGGACGCACCCGCTCTCGCTCCAGTCCTGGCTGGAGGACCGCCACATGACGGACTTCCTGGAGGACGCGGACGTCCTGCTGGTGGTCGGCTCGGGGCTCGGGGAACTCTCCTCGAACTACCACACGTTCTTCCCCGAGGGCCGGGTCATCCAGATCGACGCGGACCTCGGCAAGCTGGAGTCCAACCACGCGGGCCTGGGCATCCACGCGGACGCCCGCCTCGCCCTCCAGGCCCTGCTCGAGACGGTGGCCGAGCGCGAGGACCCGGCCGCGCCCGAGCGCGTACGCCTGCTCCTGTCGGCCGTCGAGACCCGCCTGTCCACCCAGGACGTCACCCTGGAACAGGACCTCCTGGCCTCGATCCGCGCGGCTCTGCCCCCACGCTCCCCGTCCTTCTGGGACATGACGATCCTGTCCTACTGGGCCTGGTCGGCGTTCGACGCGAAGCACCCCAACACCATGCACTCGGCCCAGGGCGCGGGCGGCCTCGGCTATGCCTTCCCGGCGGCGCTCGGCGCCGCGCTCGCGGAGCCGGACACCCCCGTCCTCGCCGTCTC
This sequence comes from Streptomyces sp. NPDC060028, assembly GCF_042736725.1. Lineage (NCBI taxonomy): Bacteria > Bacillati > Actinomycetota > Actinomycetes > Kitasatosporales > Streptomycetaceae > Streptomyces > Streptomyces sp. NPDC060028. The sequence continues at coordinate 38,832 of NZ_JBHWVJ010000038.1, forward strand.
GGGCGACGGCGGCGCGATGTACTCGATCGCGGAGCTGGCCACGGCGAAGCAGCACGACCTGGACGTCACCTGGCTGATCGTGGACGACGGCGGCTACGGCATCCTGCGCGAGTACATGACCGACGCCTTCGGCCGCGCCACGGGCACGGAACTCACCCGCCCCGACTTCGTGGCCCTGGCGCAATCCTTCGGCGTCCCGGCGTCCACCACGACCCCGCAGTCCCTCCGCGCGGACCTGAAGAAGGCCCTGTCAGAGCCGGGCCCCTCGGTCCTGGTCCTCCCCACCACCCTCAAGATGTTCGCCCCGACCCACCTCTGACCGGCTCAGGCGGCGCTGAACACGACCTGCGAGGTCTCCCCGACCAGCTTGAGGTTCAGCTCGGAGTCCATGGCCCGTGCCAGCCGTGCCAACAGCGGCACGGTCGGCACGGTCCCGCCGAGCTCCAGCTTGGACACCTGCGGCTGAGTCATCCCGGCCCGCCGCGCGAGCTCGATCTGCGAGATCCCGAGCTCGGTCCGCCGGTCGTAGACGGCTTGTCCGAGTTCGAACGCCAACCGGATCTCCTCGCGGCGCCTGGCCGTCTCCGGGCTCTCGGAGAAGCCCTCGGCGATTGCCTTGTCCCGGGTGAGCTTCCAGCGTGCGTGGCTGACCATTACGAGATTCCGTCCTTCGTGTCACGAAAGTAGATATCGGTTGCCGGCCCGTGCTCGGCCTCGCAGTGTTGCTTGGCGATCCAGGCCCGGGCCACTTCGCGATCCTCGCGCTGTCTTGTCTTCCGGAAGACGGTCAACAGCACCACCCGTCGACCGGGGGCGAGCCAGTAGGAGATGCGTACGGCAGCGCGGTCGTGGCCGAGGCCGAACCGAAGCTCTCGTACCCCGTCGCCCAAGTGCCGGGAGTACGGCTCGCCAAGAGTGGTCGGGCTGTCCAGCAGCAATCCGACCGCATGCTCGGCGACCAAGTAGTCCGCGTCGGAGAGGTTCATCAGCCAAAGCCGGACCTCCGGCTCGATCGCGATGTCGAATGGCTCGTCCATATATCGGAACGTATAGATGCTTCAGTGTATGGCCGGCCGGAACGGCAAGGAATCCCTCGCGTGGGTGAGGACCGCTTGTCGCATGACGGCGCCAGCGCGCCGCTGCCGGACGGCCCTGCGCGCCGTCGCCCGGACGGGTCAGGCGGGCGTGCGCGGGGTCGGGCAAGGCCGTTCGATTGTTGCGGCGGGATGAAATCCGCCGGTCGGGGCGTTGGGGGTGGCGGTAGGACACGACCAACGGGGAGGCACCACGTGGTGGCGGCAGAGACGGCAGCCGAGGCAAGCAAACCGGGCTGGGGCAGGCGGCTGGCCGCCTACACCTGGCGCTACAGGCTCAACGTACTGCTCGCGCTCGGGTCCTCCCTGGCGGGCATGGCCGTCATGGCGGTCGTGCCGCTGGTCACCAGGGTGATCATCGACGACGTCGTCGGGGACAAGACCAAGGACATGGCGCCCTGGGCCGGGATGCTCATAGCCGCGGCCCTGCTCGTGTACGTGCTGACCTACATACGCAGGTACTACGGCGGACGCCTCGCCCTCGACGTGCAGCACGACCTGCGCACCGACATGTACGACACCATCGCCCGCCTCGACGGGCGCCGCCAGGACGAGCTGTCCACCGGGCAGGTGGTGGGGCGGGCCACCAGCGACCTCCAGCTCATCCAGGGCCTGCTCTTCATGCTGCCCATGACCATCGGGAACTTCCTGCTCTTCGGGATATCCCTCGGGATCATGCTGTGGCTCTCGCCGCTGCTGACCCTCGTCGCGCTGCTCATGGCCCCCGCCCTCTGGTTCATCGCCAAGCGCAGCCGCAAGAAGCTCTTCCCCGCCACCTGGTACGCCCAGGCCCAGGCCGCCGCCGTCGCCACCGTCGTCGACGGGGCCGTGACCGGCGTACGCGTGGTCAAGGGCTTCGGCCAGGAGGAGCAGGAGACCGGCAAGCTGCGCGCCGTCGGCCGCCGGCTGTTCGCCGGGCGGATGCGGAGCATCCGGCTCAACTCGCGCTACACCCCCGCCCTTCAGGCCGTGCCCGCGCTCGGACAGGTCGCCATGCTGGCCCTCGGCGGCTGGATGGCCACCAAGGGCCAGGTCACCCTCGGTACCTTCGTCGCCTTCTCCACCTACCTCGCCCAGCTCGTCGGACCCGTCCGCATGCTCGCGATGGTCCTCACGGTCGGACAGCAGGCCCGCGCCGGCGTGGAGCGCGTCTTCGAGCTCATCGACACCAAGCCCGTGATCGAGGAGGGCGACCGCGAGCTGCCCGCCGACGCCCCCGCCACCGTCGAGTTCGACGACGTCGTCTTCGGCTACGACCCCGAGCGGCCCGTCCTCGACGGCTTCTCGCTCTCCATCGCCGAAGGCGAGACCATCGCCGTCGTCGGCGCCTCCGGCAGCGGCAAGTCCACCGTCTCGCTGCTCCTGCCGCGCTTCTACGACGCCGACCGCGGCACCGTCCGGGTCGGCGGCCACGACGTGCGCGAGCTGACGTACGAGTCCCTGCGCGGCGCCATAGGCCTGGTGCCCGAGGACTCGTTCCTGTTCTCGGACACCATCCGCTCCAACATCGCCTACGGGCACCCGGACGCCACCGACGAGCAGGTCGAGGCCGCCGCCCGCGCCGCCCAGGCCGACGGGTTCATCGCGGCCCTGCCCGCCGGGTACGACACCAAGGTCGGGGAGCAGGGGCTCACCCTCTCCGGCGGCCAGCGCCAGCGCATCGCGCTCGCCCGCGCCATCCTCACCGACCCCCGCCTGCTCCTCCTCGACGACGCCACCTCGGCGGTCGACGCCCGCGTGGAGCACGAGATCCACGAGGCGCTGCGGTCCGTCATGGCCGGCCGCACCACCCTGCTCATCGCCCACCGCCGCTCGACCCTCGGTCTCGCCGACCGGATCGCCGTACTCGAACACGGGCGGCTCGCCGACATCGGTACGCACGAGGAGCTGGAGCGCCGCTCCGCCCTGTACCGCAGGCTCCTGACCGACCCCGACGCCCTCGGGGCGGCCTCCCCGCGCACCCCCGACGCGCCCGCGATGGCCGAGTTCGAGCGCGATCTCGACCGGGACCTCGAACGCGACATCGAGCTCGAGGCCGAGATCGACTCCGAGCCGGTGAGCGCCAAGCGCCGGGTCAGCGACGGGGTCACCCCCGAGCTCTGGCGGCGCAGCGAGGACAAGCGCAGCGAGGACAACAAGCGCAGCGAGGGGCAGGACAAGACGGCCGCCGCCCCCGCCGCGGGCAGCGGCGCGCCCGGCGCCGGGCACTCCATGGCCGGCGCCGTCGCCGGGATGCCCGCCACCCCCGAGCTGCTCGCGCAGGTGGCCGCGCTGCCGCCCGCCGACGACACCCCCGAGGTGGACGAGGCGCGCGCCGCCGCCCCGGAGGAGAGCTACGGCCTGCGCCGCCTGCTGGGCGGTTTCTGGGCGCCGCTCGCCATCAGCCTCGGGCTCGTCGCCGTCGACGCGGGTTCCGGGCTGCTGCTGCCGGTCCTGATCCGGCACGGCATCGACAAGGGCGTCACACAGGCAGCCCTCGGCGCCGTCTGGGTGGCCGCCGGGCTCGCCCTGGTGGTCGTCGTCGCTCAGTGGGCCGCGCAGTTCGCCGAGACCCGGATGACCGGGCGTACCGGCGAGCGCGTGCTGTACGCCCTGCGCGTCAAGATCTTCGCCCAGCTCCAGCGGCTCGGCCTCGACTTCTACGAGCGCGAGCTGACCGGCAAGATCATGACCCGGATGACCACCGACGTGGACGCCCTGTCCAGCTTCCTGCAGACCGGGCTCGTCACCGCCGTCGTCTCCGTCTTCACCTTCTTCGGCATCCTGATCGCCCTGCTCGTCCTCGACGTCGAGCTCGCGCTGATCGTCTTCGCGACCCTCCCCGTCCTGGTGCTCGGCACCTTCGTCTTCCGCCGCAAGTCGGTCGCCGCCTACGAGCTCGCCCGCGACCGGGTCAGCCTGGTCAACGCCGACCTCCAGGAGTCCGTGTCCGGGCTGCGCATCGTCCAGGCGTTCCGCCGGGAGGGCTCCGGCGCCCGCCGCTTCGCGGAGCGCAGCGACTCGTACCGCGAGGCCCGGGTCCGCGGGCAGTGGCTGATATCGGTCTACTTCCCCTTCGTGCAGCTGCTGTCCTCCGGGGCCGCGGCGGCCGTGCTGATCGTCGGCGCGGGCCGGGTGGACTCCGGCACGCTGACCACCGGCGCGCTGGTGGCGTACCTGCTCTACATCGACCTGTTCTTCGCCCCCGTCCAGCAGCTGTCCCAGGTCTTCGACGGCTACCAGCAGGCCACCGTCTCGCTGGGCCGTATCCAGGGGCTGCTGCGCGAGCCCACCACCACGCCGCTCGCCGCCGAGCCCCGCGAAGTGCCCGCCCTGAGCGGGGAGATCGCCTTCGAGGACGTCCGCTTCGCCTACGGCACCGCCGAGGAGCGGGGCGAGAAGGGCGAGGCGCTCGCCGGGATCAGCCTGCGGATACCCGCCGGGCAGACCGTCGCCTTCGTCGGCGAGACCGGCGCCGGCAAGTCCACGCTGGTCAAGATGGTGGCCCGGTTCTACGATCCGACCTCCGGGCGGGTCACCGCCGACGGCGCCGACCTGCGCGACCTCGACCTGACGGCGTACCGGCACCGGCTGGGGGTCGTCCCGCAGGAGCCGTACCTCTTCCCCGGGACCGTCCGCGACGCCATCGCCTACGGGCGGCCCGAGGCGAGCGACGCCGAGGTGGAGACGGCCGCGCACGCGGTCGGGGCGCACGACATGATCGCCACCCTCGACGGCGGCTACCTGCACACCGTCGCCGAGCGCGGCCGCAACCTGTCGGCGGGCCAGCGTCAGCTGATCGCGCTGGCCCGCGCCGAGCTCGTCGACCCGGACGTGCTGCTGCTGGACGAGGCCACGGCCGCGCTCGACCTGGCCACCGAGGCGCAGGTCAACCATGCCACGCAGCGGCTCGCGGGCAAGCGCACCACCCTGGTGGTGGCGCACCGGCTGACCACCGCCGCGCGCGCCGACCGAGTCGTGGTGATGGACCGGGGCCGGGTCGTGGAGGACGGTACGCACGCCGAACTCCTGGCGCGCGGCGGCCGGTACGCCGAGCTGTGGCGCACCTTCGCCGGTGAGGACGAGCGCGCCGCGGCCTGAGCCCGGCCGGGGCCTCAGAGTTCGCCGAAGAGCAGGTTGCCCGGGGCGTCCTCGTCGTTGCCCGTGTAGTACTCGCGGACGGCGACGAGGAGTTCGTCCACGGACAGGTATCCGTCGTGGTTCAGGTCGATCCTCGCGAAGAGCGCGTCCGTGTCGGCGGGCTCCAGCTTCGTGCCGAAGGCCAGCTGGGCCTTGTGGAACTCCTCGGGGCTGATGTGCCCGTCGCCATTGGTGTCGACGACCGTGAGGATCGCCTGCATCATCGGCCGCAGCGACCGGTCGTAGGCCGCGCCGCCGCCCTGGTACAGCCGCGTCATGCCCAGCTTGTACTCCTCGGGCGTGACCTTGCCGTCCCGGTCCATGTCGAGCTCGGTGAACAGGTCCTGCCAGAAGTCCGCGAGCCCGGCCATCACGCGCTCGGCCTTGGGCGAGTCGGCCGGCTCGTCGAGTGCGTCGAGCAGCCGGGATCCCAGCGCGATGATGTCGCTCGCGTCGATGACCTGGTCGGAATTGACGTCCAGGTGCCGGAAGGCGCGGTCCAGCTTGCGGTCGAGCAGGTCGTTCGTCATGGAAGTGCCCTTTCGTGGGTAACTGGTTACTCAGCGTAATCTCCCGGCCCCCTCTGAACTTCCGTATGGGCGCGGGGGGTTGCGGATCCACCCGTACGAGGTCACCGGAGTCGAGTCCTTGCGCACCACAACCTTCCGGCAGGCTCCGGCGTCGTACGTGCGTACGTACGCCGTGTGCGCGACCGAACGGGGGGCGGGGTGCTGCTGAGGCGGGGGAGGCGGGGTCGGCGGGTCGCCGGCCTCGGGGTGTTCGCGGGGGCGCTGTGGCTGAGCGCTGCCGGGCTGTTCGCGGCGCCGCCCGCGCAGGCGGCCCCGCCCGCGACCGGGGGCTGCGCGGGCCGGCTCGTCAAGGCGCTGCCCTTCGCCACGGGCGAGGTGCGCGTGTACAAGACCCGCACCCGGGCCTGCGCGGTGACCGTGGCCCACGGCCCCGGCGGGCGCCGCGCGATGGCGGTGAGCATTCAGCCACGCGGCGGCGCCCCCGTACGCGATGCGGGGCAGTTCGTCCGGCATGCCGGTCCTGTCGCCGTGCCCGTGATCAACCGCTGTGTGTATGTAAAGGGCGGCGTGGCGGGCGGATCGGTTGATTCCGGCTGGATTCTTTGCTGACGCTGCGGCCCAACAAGGTCTGTTCAGCGGCGTGTTGACCCGACTAGGTTCACGGCGACCGAAGTGAACTCAAGGGGAGTGTGCATGCGCAAGACGCTCGGATGGCTGCTGTCACTCGTGGTGCTGATCGGCACCATGGGTGCGGCAAGCTTCACGGCTCAAGCGGCCACCGCCGCAGGGCCGGCCGCCGCCACGGACATCAAGGACCAGATCCTCGCCATTCCGGGGATGAGCCTGATCGAGGAGAAGCCGTACCCCGGCTACCGCTTCTTCGTACTGAACTACGAGCAGCCGGTCGACCACCGGGCGCCGTGGAAGGGCACCTTCAAGCAGCGTCTGACCCTGCTGCACAAGGACGTCTCCCGGCCGACGGTCTTCTTCACCTCCGGCTACAACGTCAACACCAGCCCGCGCCGCAGCGAGCCGACGACCATAGTCGACGGCAACCAGGTGTCCCTGGAGTATCGATTCTTCACGCCGTCCCGGCCCGACCCGGCCAACTGGGCGAACCTGGACATCTGGCAGGCCGCCAGCGACCAGCACCGCATCTTCACCGCCCTCAAGAAGATCTACAACAAGAACTGGCTGGCCACGGGCGGCAGCAAGGGCGGCATGACGGCCACCTACTTCGAGCGCTTCTACCCGCGCGACATGGACGGCGTCGTCGCCTACGTCGCGCCGAACGACGTGGTCAACAAGGAGGACTCGGCCTACGACCGGTTCTTCGGCAAGGTCGGCACCAAGGAGTGCCGCGACAAGCTCAACGCCGTGCAGCGCGAGGCGCTCGTACGCCGTGAGCCGCTGGAGGCCAAGTACGCGGCCACCGCTGCCGAGAACGGCTGGACCTTCAACACCGTCGGCACCCTCGACAAGGCCTACGAGGCCGTCGTGCTCGACTACGTGTGGGCCTTCTGGCAGTACAGCCTGCTCGCCGACTGCGCCGCCATCCCGGCAGCCGCCACCGCGAGCGACCAGGAGATCTGGGACACCGTCGACACGATCTCCGGCTTCTCCGCCTACGCCGACCAGGGCCTGGAGACGTACACGCCGTACTACTACCAGGCGGGCACGCAGCTCGGTTCGCCCGACATCAAGCAGCCCCACCTCAAGGGCCTGAGCCGCTACGGCTACCAGCCGCCGCGCAACTTCGTCCCCCGCGACATCCCCATGACCTTCCAGCCGGCCGCCATGGCGGACGTGGACACCTGGGTGCGGGGCAACGCCCACCAGATGCTCTTCGTCTACGGGCAGAACGACCCGTGGGGCGCCGAGCCGTTCCACCTCGGCTACGGGGTGCACGACAGCTACGTGATGATCGCGCCGGGCGCCAACCACGGTGCCAGCGTCGCCAAGCTGCTGGACGACGAGAAGGCCCTGGCCACCGCGAAGATCCTGCAGTGGGCCGGGGTGGCCCCGGCCACCGGGCTCTCCGCGGACGGCGCCGCACCCGCGGCGGCGCCGCTGGCGAAGCCGGACCCGCAGCTCGACCAGGTCGACCTGCGCCGCGAGCCGATGCTGCGGCCGTAGTCGCCGTAGTCGCCGTAGTCGCCGCAGTCGCGGCGGCGCCGGTTGCCGCCGGGCCGCGGGCTAGTACGTCAGCCCGTGGCCCAGCGGGTAGCGGCCCGGCACCGGGACCGGGAGGCGGCCCGAGGGCCGTACGGCCCCGGTGAGCACCCGGGCCGCCGCCCGCAGCTCCACGTCCGTCCAGGAGTACGTCGCCAGCTCGGCCGCGCACGCGGGCAGCCGGGCCGCGTCGTACGGATTGCGGATCGCCACCAGCACCACCGGGACCCCGGTGGCCAGCAGCCCCGCGACCAGCGCACGCTGCGGACTGTCCCCCTCGGGGACGTTGTACGTGCACACCAGCGCGGCCGCGTGACCCGCGGCCGCCGCCACCGCACGCTCCGGCGCCACGGCCGTCGCCCGGCAGCCCAGCGCGGACAGCTCCCGGGCCAGTACCTCCGTAGGGGGTCCGGTCGTACCCGTGGGGGAGGCCGGGTCGGTGCCCGTCACCAGCAGCAGGGGCCGGGCCGCCGCGTCCAGCGGCAGCAGCTTCACCGGGTTGGCCAGCAGGGTCGTCGTCCCGGCCGCGATCTCGTCGGCGGCGGCCAGGTGCTGCGGGATCCCGACGACCGCGGCCACCTCCGCGGCCGACCCCTCCGCCGTATACGGGCGGCCGAACAGGCCCCGGCGGGCCTTGAGTTCCAGGATGCGCAGCACCGACTCCTCGATCCGCGCCCGCGACAGCTCGCCCGACTCCACCGCCGCCAGCACGCTGCGCACGGCCAGCCCCAGGTCCGGCGGGTTCAGCAGCTGGTCGCAGCCGGCCTTCAGGGCCAGCACCGGGACCCGGTCGTCCCCGTACTTCTGGCGGACCCCGGCCATGTCGAGGGCGTCGGTGACCACCACCCCCCGAAAGCCGAGGCGTTCGCGCAGGATCCCGGTGACGATGGGCCGCGAGAGGGTTGCCGGATCCCGTGACGGATCGAGCGCGGGGAAGACGATGTGCGCCGTCATCACGGCGTCCACGCCCGCCTCCACCGCCGCCCTGAACGGCGGCTCGTCCAGCTCCTCCCACTGCGCGCGGGTGTGCCGCATCACCGGCAGCCCGACGTGGCTGTCGGTCTCGGTGTCCCCGTGGCCCGGGAAGTGCTTGGCCGTCGCGGCCACCCCCGCCCCCTGGTAGCCGCGCACCTGGGCGGCGACCAGGGCCGCCACGGCGCCCGGGTCGGCGCCGAAGGACCGTACGCCGATCACCGGATTGGCCGGGTTGACGTTGACGTCGGCCACCGGCGCGTAGTCCTGCCGGACGCCCATCGCGGCCAGTTCGACGCCCGCGATCCGCGCGGCCCGGCGGGCCTCGGCGGCGGAGCCGATCCCCCCGTACTGCGCGCCGAGCGCCATCGCGCCCGGGAGCAGGGTCGCGGGCTTGCCGATGCGGGCGACGATGCCGTGCTCCTGGTCGGTGGAGATCAGCAGCGGCACTCCAGCGCCGGAGTCCGCGGCCGCCCGCTGGAGGCCGCCCGACAGCTGCGCGATCTGTGACGGGGTACGGGTGTTGTGGGCCCAGGCGAAGTAGACGATCCCGCCGAGGTGGTGGCGGGAGACCAGCTCGGCGGCGGTGCGCACCCCGAACAGCGCCGTGTTCCGCTCGGCGTCCGCCGGGTCGGGATCGGTCGCCGAATGCCCGTACACCCGGGACACGAAGAGCTGCCCGACCTGCTCGGCCAGGCTCATCCGGGCCACCAGGCCGCGCAGCTCGGCCTCGTCGGGCCGGTGCCCGGCCGGCCGGTCCCGGCGGGGCGGGCGGTCGCCGGGGCGCGGGTCGGCGGGCCGCGGGTCTTCGGGCGCCGGGTCGCGCCCCACGGCGGCGGAGGCGGCCCCGGCGGCCGTGGCGGCGGCCACTGCGGCCACGGCGAGCAGGGTCCGGCGGGAGGCTGGGTACGGCACGCGCCGGACCCTACTGCCGGGCCGCCCCGCCGCGGCCGCGGACACTCGGGAGGTCCCCCGGAAGGGGTGCCGTGTAGCCCCAGTGCTCCTGCAAGGTGCGTACGGCCTCGGTGATCGCGGGCCGGCGGGCCGCCCCCGTCCGCCACAGGGCGTACAGCCTGCGTACGGGCCCCGGCTCCAGCGGTACGGCCACCGCGCCCGGCGGCAGCGCCCCGGTGCCCAGCCGCGGCACGACCGCCACCCCGAGCCCGGCCGCGACCAGCGCGACGATGGTGTGGTTCTCCTCGGCGACGTGCGCGATGTCGGGCTCGAACCCGGCCGTGCGCAGGGTCCGCATCAGCCAGTCGTGGCAGACCCGGCCCGGCGGCTGGCACACCCAGCGCTGCCCGCCCAGATCCGCCCGCCGGATCACCGCCCGGGAGGTGAAGGCGTGGCTCTCGGGTACCACGAGGTCGCAGCGGTCGTCGCCGATCACCGCCTGCTCCACGCCCTCGGGGGCGGGCAGCGGGGCGATGTCCCAGTCGTGCGCGACCGCGAGGTCGGTGACGCCCCGGGCCACCAGGTCCACCGAGAGGTGCGGGTCCACCTCCGTCAGGCGTACGTCCAGCGCGGGATGACGGCGCGCCAGGTCGGCCAGCACCCCCGGCAGCAGCCCGCGCGCCGCCGAGGCGAAGGCGGCCACCGTCAGCAGCCCGCTCGGCTGCCCGCGGCGCTCCTCCAGGGTGGTCTCGGCGCGCTCCACGATGGCCAGCAACTCCTGGGCCGTGTCGGAGAGATGGCGGGCCTCCTCGGTGAGCGCGACACCGCGCCCGCGCCGCTCCAGCAGCGTGGTGCGGGTCTCCCGCTCCAGCTTGGCGATCTGCTGCGAGACGGCGGAGGGGGTGTAGCCGAGGGCGGCCGCCGCGCCCGCGACCGAGCCGTGGACGGAGACGGCGTGCAGGGCGCGCAGCCGGGAGAGGTCGAGCATGCGGCCATCCTAGGCGGCAGCGCGCCCCACTCGTAAGCGCTGCTTCATCCAACCCGGAAGGGATCCGCGCTGGTGCTACATGGTCCTGGCGCCGATGCTCGGAGCATGCGTCCCGTACACACCGCACTCGCCGTGCTCGTCGCCGCCGTCTGGGGCGTCAACTTCGTCGTCATCGAGATCGGCCTCGACCACTTCCCGCCCCTGCTCCTGTCCGCGCTGCGCTTCCTCGTCGCCGCCCTGCCCGCCGTGTTCTTCGTCGGACCGCCCAAGGTCGCCTGGAAGTGGATCGCCGGCGTCGGAGTCGCCCTCGGCATCGCCAAGTTCGGACTGCTCTTCACCGGCATGGCCGAGGGGATGCCCGCCGGGCTGTCCTCCCTCGTGCTCCAGATCCAGGCCGTCTTCACCGCCGTCCTGGCCGCCGTCGTCCTGCGCGAGCGGCCGGGCCGGGTCCGGGTGGCCGGCATGGGCGTCGCGCTCGCCGGTATCGCCGTCGCCGCCGCCGACGGGGGGACCTCCGGGCCGGTGCTGGGCTTCACCCTGGTCGTGGCGGCCGCCGCCTGCTGGGGCGTCTCCAACGTGCTGACGCGCAGGGCCGCGCCGCCCGACGCCCTGAACTTCATGGTCTGGGTGTGCACCGTCCCGGTGCTCCCGCTGTTCGGGCTCTCGCTGCTGGTGGAGGGGCCCGAGCGGGACCTCGCCGCGCTGCGCGCCCTCGACTGGTCCGGGGTCGCGGTGATCGGGTACGTGGCCTGGGTGTCCACCGTGTTCGGCTTCGGCGCCTGGGGGTACCTGCTGCGCCGCTACCCGGCCTCCTCCGTGGCGCCCTTCTCGCTGCTGGTCCCGGTCTTCGGGATGTCCTCGGCCGCGCTGGTGCTCGACGAGGGGATCTCGGGGCTGCGCTGGCTGGCGGCCGTCCTGCTCGTCGGCGGGGTGGCGCTCACCTCGCTGGCCCCCGCGCGCGCTTCGAACCGTACGGGGGTCGGTTCGGGCGTCAGCGCGGGGAGTCCTCCTGTAGCGGCAGCCTCCAGTCCTGCCCCGTGAGGGCGACGCCGTACGAGCGGTGCGGGCGCTCGGCGACCAGGGTGAAGCCGGCGCGCTCGTAGAGGGAACGGGCCTCGCGCAGCACGTCGTTGGTCCACAGCACCAGCTCGCGGTAGCCGACCGAACGGGCGAAGGCGGCCACGGTGTCGACCAGCAGGGCGCCGATGCCGTGGCCGCGGCCCGCCGGCTCCACCAGCAGCAGCCGCAACCGCGCGGTGCCGGGGGAACCCTCCTCGCGCACGCACATCACGGAGCCGACCGGGCGGCCGTCCAGCTCGGCGATCCAGACGCGCTCCAGGTACGGGTCGTGGTCCTCGGCGAAGTCCGCGACGATCCGGGCGACCGAGCCCTCGAACTCGCTGTTCCAGCCGTACTCGGCGGCGTAGAGCGCGCCGTGCCGCTGCACGATCCAGCCCAGTTCGCCGGGCGCCGGGTCCCGCAGCCGCACCTGTGCACCGGGGTTGTCCATGGCGCCCGAGGATAGCGCGGCGGCCGTTGCGCCGTCCGGGTGACCCGTCCGGGTGACTACTTCTTGCCGCCGCCCAGGATCTGGCCCAGCAGGTCGCCGAGACCGCCGCCGCCCTCGGCGGGTGCGGCGGGGGCGGGTGCGCCTCCCGCCGTGGCCGCGCCCGCCCCGGCGCCCTTGCCGGCGGCGCGCTTGGCGAAGACGGCCAGCATCACCGGGATCAGCAGCTCGATGACCCGGCTGACGGTGGCCGCGGGGACGCCCGTCTTCTTCGACACGGCGTTGGCGACGGGCTTGGCGACCTTGGCGAGGACGCCGGCCATCATCCCGCCGCCGAGCATGCCGCCGAGGCCGCCCCCGAGCGTGGCCACGCCCTGCAGCGGCGGCTCGGCCACCTCGGCGAAGGCCTGGCGCACCTCCACGCCGTCGTCGTCATCCGCGTCCGCCTTCTCCTGGAGGCCGCCGGTCATCGCGCCGACGGTCTCGGTGACGGTCTCGCGGGCGGTGCCGACGTCGCTGCCGAGCAGCCCGGCGATCTCGGTCAGCTTGTCGTCGCCGAGCTCGTGGAGAACGTCGTCCTGGAATGAAGATTCGCTCATGCCCGAAACGCTACTTGTGTGCTGATTCACCGGCACCTCGGGTCGCGCTCGGATCACCCTTGGGTCATGAAAAAGTAAAGCTGTAGATCGGTGTGCAACCCCCGGCGGGGGTTGTGGGTCGTAGGTTGCGTCGGCACTTCCGGGGAGGGATCTGGGGGGATCGGGAAGTCCGACACGGGAGGGGTAACCGTGAGGGGGTCCGGCCGCGAGGCCGGACCCCCTTCCGGTTTTCCGCCCCCGATTTCCACAGGCCATCCGGGCTGTCGGCGCCAGGCGGTAGCTTCTGGTCATGGCAACCAACGGGGCGGTGCAGCCGGCAGTGGTCGAGGGGGTGCTCGAGCGCATCACCTATGCCAACGAGGAGAGCGGATACACGGTCGCCCGCGTCGACACCGGCCGCGGCAGCGGCGACCTGCTCACGGTCGTCGGCTCCCTGCTCGGGGCGCAGCCCGGCGAGTCGCTGCGCATGGAGGGCCGTTGGGGCTCCCACCCGCAGTACGGCAAGCAGTTCACCGTGGAGAACTACCGCACCGTGCTCCCCGCGACCATCCAGGGCATCCGGCGCTACCTCGGCTCCGGGCTGATCAAGGGCATCGGCCCGAAGATCGCCGACCGGATCGTGGAGCACTTCGGCACCGGCACGCTCGATGTGATCGAGGGCGAGCCGAAGCGGCTGATCGAGGTGCCGGGCCTCGGCCCCAAGCGGACCAAGCTGATCGGCGCCGCCTGGGAGGAGCAGAAGGCCATCAAGGAGGTCATGGTCTTCCTCCAGGGAGTCGGCGTCTCCACCTCCATCGCGGTGCGCATCTACAAGAAGTACGCCGACGCCTCCATCTCGGTGGTCAAGAACCAGCCCTACCGGCTCGCCGCAGACGTGTGGGGCATCGGCTTCCTCACCGCCGACCGGATCGCGCAGGCCGTCGGCATCCCGCACGACAGCCCCGAGCGGGTCAAGGCCGGGCTCCAGTACGCCCTGTCCCAGTCCACCGACCAGGGCCACTGCTTCCTGCCCGAGGAACGGCTCATCGCCGACGGGGTCAAGCTGCTCCAGGTGGACACCGGGCTGGTCATCGACTGCCTGGCCGAGCTCGCCGCCGACCCCGAAGGCGTCGTACGGGAGTCCGTGCCCGACCCGCAGGGCGGACCGGACCCCCTCACCGCCGTGTACCTGGTGCCCTTCCACCGCGCCGAGCTGTCGCTGGTGGGGCAGGTACGCCGGCTCCTGCAGGCCGAAGAGGACCGGATGCCGGGGTTCCGGGAGGTGGACTGGGACAAGGCCCTGGGCTGGCTGGCCGGGCGCACCGGAGCCGAACTGGCCCCCGAGCAGCGGGACGCGGTCAAGCTGGCGCTCACCCGCCGGGTCGCGGTCCTCACCGGCGGGCCGGGCTGCGGGAAGTCCTTCACCGTCCGCTCGATCGTGGAGCTGGCCCGGGCGAAGAAGGCCAAGGTGGTGCTCGCCGCCCCCACCGGCCGGGCGGCCAAGCGGCTCTCGGAGCTCACCGGCGCCGAGGCCTCCACCGTGCACCGCCTCCTGGAACTCAAGCCGGGCGGGGACGCGGCGTACGACCGGGAGCGGCCGCTGGACGCCGACCTGGTCGTGGTCGACGAGGCCTCGATGCTGGATCTCCTGCTGGCCAACAAGCTGGTCAAGGCCGTGGCCCCCGGAGCCCATCTGCTGCTGGTCGGGGACGTGGACCAACTTCCCTCGGTCGGCGCCGGCGAGGTGCTGCGCGACCTGCTCGCCGAGGGCGGCCCGGTCCCGGCCGTCCGGCTGACCCGGATCTTCCGCCAGGCCCAGCAGTCGGGCGTGGTCACCAACGCGCACCGGATCAACACCGGCCTGCCGCCCATCACCCAGGGGCTCCCCGACTTCTTCCTCTTCCCGGAGGAGGACACCGAGGAGGCCGGGCGGCTCACCGTGGATGTCGTCGCCCGGCGAATTCCGGCCAGATTCGGGCTCGACCCGCGCCGGGACATCCAGGTCCTCGCCCCCATGCACCGCGGACCGGCCGGCGCCGGAAATCTCAACGGGCTGCTCCAGCAGGCGGTCACCCCCGCCCGGCCCGACCTGCCCGAGAAGCGCTTCGGCGGCCGTGTCTTCCGGGTGGGCGACAAGGTCACCCAGATCCGGAACAACTACGAGAAGGGCGCCAATGGCGTCTTCAACGGCACCGTGGGCGTGGTCACCGGCCTCGACCTGGACGAACAGCGCCTGACGGTGCGCACGGAGGAGGACGAGGAGGTCGCCTACGAGTTCTCGGAGCTCGACGAGCTGGCCCACGCGTACGCCGTCACCATCCACCGCTCCCAGGGGAGCGAGTATCCGGCCGTGGTGATCCCGGTCACCACGGGGGCCTGGATGATGCTCCAGCGAAATCTCCTCTACACGGCGGTGACCAGGGCGAAGAAACTGGTCGTCCTGGTCGGGTCCCGCAAAGCCCTCGGCCAGGCTGTGCGTACGGTTTCCGCAGGCAGGAGGTTCACGGCGGTCGCGCCCAGGCTGTCCGGACGGATACCGGTGGGAAACATCACCTAGATGATCGATCATTTGGGGTTCCCGCCACCGGTGCGGAGGGGCAGGATGAGCAGGTTGAAGGCACTCAGTGCCGTCAAAAAGACCAAAGGCCGACCCCGAGTGCACTCTCCTGTGCCAAATGGGGGAAGGTAGAGGCAGTCAGGGCACCTCGAAGAAGAGGCACTACGTCGGTGAGGGATGACGTGAGCGACAACTCTGTAGTACTCCGGTACGCGGACGGTGAATACACCTACCCGGTGGTCGAAAGCACCGTCGGTGACCAGGGATTCGACATCGCGAAGCTGCGGGCCCAGACCGGGCTCGTCACCTTGGACAGCGGGTACGGCAACACCGCCGCGTACAAGTCCGCGATTACCTACCTCGACGGTGAGCAGGGGATCCTGCGCTACCGCGGCTACCCGATCGAGCAGCTGGCCGAGCGTTCGACCTTCATCGAGGTCGCGTACCTGCTGATCAACGGGGAACTGCCGACCGTCGACCAGCTCGCGTCGTTCCGCAACGACGTCACCCAGCACACGCTGCTGCACGAGGACGTGAAGCGGTTCTACGACGGCTTCCCGCGGGACGCGCACCCGATGGCGATGCTGTCCTCCGTGGTCAGCGCGCTGTCCACGTTCTACCAGGACAGCCACAACCCGTTCGACGAGACGCAGCGCAACCTCTCGACGATCCGGCTGCTGGCCAAGCTGCCGACGATCGCCGCGTACGCGTACAAGAAGTCGGTCGGCCACCCGGTGGTCTACCCGCGCAACGACCTCGGCTACGTCGAGAACTTCCTGCGCATGACCTTCTCCGTGCCGGCCCAGGAGTACGACCTGGACCCGGTCGTGGTCTCGGCGCTCGACAAGCTGCTGATCCTGCACGCGGACCACGAGCAGAACTGCTCGACCTCCACCGTGCGCCTGGTGGGCTCCTCGCAGGCGAACATGTTCGCCTCGATCTCCGCCGGCATCTCGGCCCTGTGGGGTCCGCTGCACGGTGGCGCCAACCAGTCGGTCCTCGAGATGCTGGAAGGCATCAAGGCCGACGGCGGCGACGTCGACACCTTCATCCGCAAGGTGAAGAACAAGGAAGACGGCGTGAAGCTCATGGGCTTCGGGCACCGCGTCTACAAGAACTTCGACCCCCGGGCGAAGATCATCAAGGCGGCGGCGCACGACGTCCTCTCGGCGCTCGGCAAGAGCGACGAGCTGCTGGACATCGCGCTCAAGCTCGAAGAGCACGCGCTGGCCGACGACTACTTCGTGGAGCGCAAGCTCTACCCGAACGTCGACTTCTACACCGGCCTGATCTACCGGGCCATGGGCTTCCCGACCGAGATGTTCACCGTGCTCTTCGCGCTCGGCCGGCTCCCCGGCTGGATCGCCCAGTGGCACGAGATGATCAAGGAGCCCGGCTCCCGCATCGGCCGCCCGCGCCAGATCTACACCGGCGAGGTCCTGCGCGACTTCGTCCCGGTCGAGGCCCGCTGACCCGAGGCCCGCTCCGCACGGCAGCAACAGCTGTACGCAGTGGCAGTTGCACGAAAAGCGCCCCGCCGCCGATCCCCCCACGGGTCGACGGTCGGGGCGCTTTCCTTTCCCCGGAACGGATTCCCCCCACGGGACCCGAGCCGGGGCGATCGGTGTCTGCCGGGACCCGCCAAGGGTCGGGAGGGCCGCTCAAAGCCTCCCGCGGGCGCGTGTCCCGGCCGGCGATGCCCGGGCGTCCCCCAAGACCCCCGCGAACGTCCCCCAGACGTTCTTGGCATCGCCCCATTAGACCCGCGACGGTGGCAGATGGTTACGTTCCAATCACTGTGATCTGCGTCTCGCGTGAAGGAAGTGTGTGTGAGATGGGGAGAAGATCCACTAGCGGAAGGTGCGCAACCGCAGGCTGTTGGTGACCACGAAGACCGAGGAGAAGGCCATCGCGGCCCCCGCGATCATCGGGTTGAGCAGGCCCGCGGCCGCCAGCGGCAGGGCCGCCAGGTTGTAGCCGAACGCCCAGAACAGGTTGCCCTTGATGGTGGCCAGGGTCCGGCGCGAGAGCCGGATCGCGTCCGCCGCGACCCGCAGGTCGCCCCGTACGAGGGTCAGGTCGCCGGCCTCGATCGCCGCGTCGCTGCCCGTCCCCATGGCCAGTCCCAGGTCGGCCTGGGCCAGCGCCGCCGCGTCGTTGACCCCGTCGCCGACCATGGCGACCGTACGGCCCTGCGCCTGCAGCCGGCGTACGACGTCGACCTTGTCCTCGGGGAGCACCTCGGCGATCACCTCGTCGATGCCCACCTCGCGGGCCACCGTTTCGGCGACGGCCTTGTTGTCGCCGGTCAGCAGGACCGGGGTCAGCCCGAGCGCCCGCAGCCGGGACACTGCCTCGGCACTGGTGTCCTTGACCGCGTCGGCCACGGTCAACACCCCGCGCGCGGCCCCGTCCCAGGCCACCAGCACGGCGGTGCTGCCGGCCGCCTCGGCGGCCGCCTTGGCCTGCGCGAGGGCGGCGGGCAGCGCGATCGACCAGTCGGCCAGCAGCTTCTCGCGGCCCACCAGCAGGGCGTGCCCGTCGACCACGCCCTGGACGCCGAGCCCGGGGAGGTTCTCGAAGCCCTCGGGAACCGGCAGGGCCCCGGTGCGCTGCGCCGCGCCCGTGGCGATGGCGCGGGCGATCGGGTGCTCGGAGGCGTGCTCCAGGGCCCCGGCGAGGCGGAGCAGCTCGCGCTCGTCCACTCCCTCGGCGGTGTGCACGGCGGCCAGCGTCATCCGGCCGGTGGTGACGGTCCCGGTCTTGTCCAGGACCACGGTGTCCACGCGGCGGGTGGACTCCAGCACCTCGGGTCCCTTGATCAGGATCCCGAGCTGGGCGCCGCGGCCGGTGCCGACCATCAGTGCGGTCGGGGTGGCCAGGCCCAGGGCGCACGGGCACGCGATGATCAGGACGGCCACGGCGGCGGTGAAGGCGGCCGTCGGGTTCTCGGTGATCAGCAGCCAGGTCACCCAGGTGCCGAGCGCGAGCAGCAGCACGACCGGCACGAAGACCCCGGAGATCCGGTCGGCGAGGCGCTGCACCTCGGCCTTGCCGTTCTGCGCGTCCTCGACCATCCGGGCCATCCGGGCGAGTTGGGTGTCGGCGCCGATCCGGGTGGCCTCGACGACGAGGCGGCCGGAGGCGTTGACGGTGGCGCCGGTGACGAAGTCGCCGACGGAGACCTCCACCGGGACCGACTCACCGGTCAGCATGGAGGCGTCCACGGCGGAACTGCCCTCGATGACGGCGCCGTCGGTGGCGATCTTCTCGCCGGGACGGACCACGAAGCGGTCGCCGACCGCGAGCGCACCCACCGGGATCCGCACCTCGACGCCGCCGCGCAGTACGGCCACGTCCTTGGCGCCCAGCTCCAGCAGGGCCTTCAGGGCCGCGCCGGCCTTGCGCTTCGAGCGGGCCTCCAGGTAGCGGCCCAGCAGGATGAAGCTGACGACGCCGGCCGCGACCTCCAGGTAGATGGCGGAGGAGCCGTCCGTGCGGGAGATCGCGAAGTCGAATCCGTGCCGCATGCCGGGCATCGCGGCCTGGCCGAAGAACAGGGCCCACAGCGACCAGGCGAAAGCGGCCAGGGTGCCGACCGAGACCAGGGTGTCCATGGTGGCCGCGCCGTGCCGGGCGTTGGTCCAGGCGGCCTTGTGGAAGGGGAGGGCGCCCCAGACGACGACGGGGGCGGCGAGGGTGAGCGAGAGCCACTGCCAGTTGTCGAACTGGAGGGCCGGGACCATCGCGAGCAGGACGACGGGGAACGCGAGCGCGGCGCAGACCAGCAGCCGCGAGCGGAGCGCGGCCAGCTCGGGGTCGCGCGGGACCTGCGGCCCGGCGCCGGCCGGGCCGGGCTCGCCGGGCTCGTCGGCCGGTTCGGGGGCGGGCGGCGGGGGTGCCTCGGCGGTGTACCCGGTCTTGACGACGGTCGCGATCAGGTCCGCCACCTCGACGTCACCGCCGTAGGAGATCTTGGCCTTCTCGGTGGCGTAGTTCACCGTGGCGCTGACCCCGTCCATCCGGTTCAGCTTCTTCTCGATGCGGGCCGCGCAGGAGGCGCAGGTCATTCCGCCGATCGAGAGTTCGACCGCCGCTATGGGTCCGTCGTGCACTGTGCTGGTCATGTGTTCCGGCTCCAGGGGGAGGGCCGGGGTGTACGGAACCAGTATGAGCTGGCCGGCACGCCCCGGCGGGGTACTGCCGAAGGGGGAGGCTCAGATCCGGCCGGCGAGCTCGTACCCGGCCTCGTCGACGGCGGCGCGCACGTCGGCCTCGGCGAGCGGGGCGGCGGAGACCACGGTGACCTCGCCGGTCGCGGCGACGGCCTTGACGGAGCTGACGCCCGGCAGGGCGGAGAGCTCGCCCGTCACCGCGCCCTCGCAGTGCCCGCAGGTCATGCCGGTCACCCGGTAGACGGTGGTGGTCTGGGTGTCCGTGTCGGCGCTCATGTCGTTCTCCTCTTTCAAGGGCGTGTCCGGTCGCCGGAAGGCGGTCGATCACTCCACCGTCCTCCCGACCCTCCCCAGACTATACCCCTAGGGGGTATTGACGCGAGAACCCCCGGCGCCCCGGGTGGTGCCGTCAGTCCTCGCGGCGGCTCCGATTGCCCGGGCGGCGGGCCACCCAGGCCCGGATGGTGTCGGCGTACCAGTAGGGCTTGCCGCTCTCCACGTGGTCGGGCGCGGGCAGCAGCCCGTGCTTGCGGTACGAGCGCACGGTGTCCGGCTGGACCCGGATATGGGCGGCGATCTCCTTGTACGACCACAGCTGTCGGTCGCTCATCCACGACACCTCCTTGTCCGCGCCGCGGGGCCGGCCGGTAGGCCGTCGGGGGAGCCGGGGCGTGGGCAGTGACGATCACTCTCGGGTAGTGCCCGGAGAACGACGCAGGGTGAGGGCGCGGGAGGGGCTGTAGACCGGCTGTGACGGAAGATCCGCGTAATGCGGACATGTGTGACACAAGGGCGACCCCTGTGACAGAAGCGGCACAGGGGTCGCGCGGAATCAGCGGTACAGGGCCGGGCGTTCCGCCAGCTCCACGGGGGTGCGTACGCCGCTGCGCGCCGCGGCCAGCCCCGCCTGCGAGACGGCCGCCGCCGCATAGCCGTCCCAGGCGTCGGGCCCCGCGACCCGCCCCCGCGCGGCGGCCGCCACCCAGCGCCGCAGCTGGCGGTCGTAGGCGTCCGCGAACCGCACGGTGAAGTCCTGGTCGATCGCCCCGCCCCAGCGGCCCGCCGACTGCACGACCATCGCGTGGCCGTCACCGATGCGGGCGCTGCCGCTCTCGCCGACCGCCTCGCACTGCACCTGGTAGCCGAAACCGCAGTTGACGAAGATCTCCACGTCCACGACGGCCCCGCCGGAGGTCTCCAGCAGCACCAGCCGCGGATCGCGCAGCCCCTCGGGGGCGGCGGCCGTGGGCGTGGGGGAGATCACCGTCACGGCGGTGATCTCCTGCCCCAGCAGCCAGCGGGCCGCGTCCACTTCGTGCACCACCGAGTCGCTGATCAGCATGTCGCTGGTGAAGAAGGACGGGGAGGAGGCATTGCGGTGCCGGCAGTGAAGGAAGAGCGGCCGGCCGATCCCGCCCGCGTCCAGCAGCTCCTTGAGCCGCTCGTACTCGGCGTCGAACCGCCGCATGAAGCCCACCTGGACGAGCCGGCGGCCCAGCCGCAGCTCCGCCTCCATCACGCGCAGCGCCCCCGCCGGATCCGGGGTCAGCGGCTTCTCGCACAACACCGGCAACTCCCGCGCCAGCGCGTGCCGGATCGCCTCCTCGTGGGCGGGCCCGGGAGAGGCGATCAGTACGGCCCCCACCCCGGGCGCGGCTATCGCGGCCGCCGGATCGGTGTACGCGCCGGCCCCCTCCAGGCCGGCCGCGACCTCCTTGACCCGGTCCCCGTCCGGGTCGGCCACGGCCACCACCCGGGCCCCGCCGACGGTCCGCCCGATCCGGCGGACGTGGTCGGCGCCCATCTTCCCGGTGCCGATCACGGCGATGCCGAGCGTGCTGCTCATCCTTGGTTCCTCCCAGACAGTCGGGTCAACGGGCGCCGCACGAGCGCAGGTAGGCGCGGGTACGGCGGGCGACCGGCAGCGGCCGGTCGGGCGGGCACGGGTACATGTCCTGCTCCACGATGGCGAACAGCTCCACGCCCAGGCGCTGGGCCGCCGCCAGTACGG
This sequence comes from Streptomyces sp. NPDC060028, assembly GCF_042736725.1. Classification (NCBI taxonomy): domain Bacteria; kingdom Bacillati; phylum Actinomycetota; class Actinomycetes; order Kitasatosporales; family Streptomycetaceae; genus Streptomyces; species Streptomyces sp. NPDC060028. The sequence continues at coordinate 60,429 of NZ_JBHWVJ010000038.1, forward strand.
GTTCCAGCGCGGGCACCCCCGCGGGCGGTTCGCACATCACCCCGCGCGCCACGGCCGGCCCGAAGGGCACCTGCTCCGCGATCACCTCGGCGAGGATCCGCGGGTCCACCTGCTTGAGGTGGAGGTATCCGATCCGCTCGGCGAAGGTCTCGATCGCCCGGACGCTGTCGCCGCCGCAGTAGGCGTAGTGCCCGGTGTCCAGGCACAGCGAGACCAGGTCGGGATCCGTGGCGTCGAGGAAGCGGGCCACGTTCCGCGGGGTGTCGATGTGCGTGTCGGCATGCGGGTGCACGACGATCCGCAGCCCGTACCGGTCCCGGACCTCCCGGCCCAGGCGCTCGGTCTGCGTGGTCAGTTCGCGCCATTGGGCGGGCGTGAGCTCGCGGTCCTCCAGCACCTCGCCCGTTTTGTCGTCCCGCCAGAAGGAGGGGATCACCACGAGGTGGCCCGCGCCCACGGCCCGGGTGAGCGCCGCGATCCGCGACACGTGGTCCCAGGTGTCCTCCCACACGGCGGGCCCGTGATGGAGTCCGGTGAAGACGGTGCCCGCGGACACCCGCAGACCGCGCTTGGCGGTTTCCTCGGCGAGGCGCGCGGGATCGGTGGGCAGGTAGCCGTACGGGCCGAGTTCGATCCACTCGTACCCGGCGCCGGCGACCTCGTCCAGGAACCGCTCCCAGGGAGTCTGCCGAGGGTCGTCGGGGAACCAGACACCCCAGGAGTCCGGTGCCGAGCCGATGCGGATACGGGTCAACGCGGGCGGAGAGGACGTCATGCGGCCACCTTAGGGTGCGAGGCTCAAGGGGACGGGGAAGACCGATCGGGAGGAGTGGTGTGCTGGTGACTACGGATCCGTTGGCGTTCGACCTGATCACGATGGGGCGGATCGGGGTGGATCTCTACCCCTTGAAAACGGGCGTACCGCTCGCGGAAGCGGACACCTTCGGGAAGTTCCTGGGCGGCTCCCCGACGAACGTCGCCGTGGCGGCGGCCCGGCTGGGCCTGCGGACCGCGGTGATCACCCGGACCGGGGCCGACCCCTTCGGGACGTATCTCCGTGCGGAGCTGCGGGGGTTCGGGGTGGACGACCGGTGGGCGGGGGAGGTGCCCGGCCTGCCCACGCCGGTGACCTTCTGCGAGATCTTCCCGCCGGACCACTTCCCGCTGTACTTCTACCGCTTCCCGAAGGCGCCGGACCTGGAGATCGAGCCGGCGGACGTGGACCTGGACGCGGTGCGGGCGGCGCGGATGTTCTGGATGACGGGAACGGGCCTGAGCGCGGAGCCCTCGCGGGCCGCGACGCTCGCGGCGCTGGAGGCCCGGGGGAAGTCCGGGACCACCGTCTTCGACCTGGACTGGCGGCCGATGCTGTGGTCCGAGGAGCCCGGGCAGTGGTACGAGCGGGCGCTGGCGCACGCGACGGTGGCCGTCGGCAACACGGAGGAGTGCGCGGTCGCCACCGGGGAGTCGGACCCGCACGCGGCGGCGCGGGCGCTGCTGGCGGCGGGCGTGGAACTGGCGGTGGTCAAACGGGGGCCGCGGGGGGTGCTGGCCGTGCACCGCGACGGGACGGTGGCGCAGGTGCCGCCGGTGGCGGTGAACGTCGTCAACGGGCTGGGCGCCGGGGACGCGTTCGGCGGGGCCCTGTGCCACGGGCTGCTCGCCGGGTGGGACCTGGAGCGGACGCTGCGGTACGCGAACGCGGCCGGGGCCATCGTGGCTTCGCGGCTGGCGTGTTCCACGGCGATGCCGTTCGCCCGAGAGGTGGAGGAGGTGCTGGGGCGTGCCGGTGCTGTCTGAGCAGGGGATGGAATGGACCAGGCTGGTCGTCCTGGAGCTGGGGCCGGGGGAGACGTACGCGCACGCGTGCGGGGACGCGGAGTGGATCGTGCTCCCGCTGGCCGGCGGCTGCCAGGTCCACTGCGCGGAGCTCAAAGACCGGGGCCCCGCCCCGGACCCCGCGCCTCAAACGCCGGCGGGGCTGGAATCGCCGGCTGGCGGAGCCCCAGGCAGCGGACCGGACGTGTTCGAACTGCGCGGCCGCGCCGGGGTGTTCGGCGGGCCCACCGACTTCGCGTACGTGCCGCGGGACGCGCAAGTCGAGATCCGGTCGGCCGGCGGCGGACGGTTCGCGATCGTGGGGGCGCGGTGCGAGCGGCGGCTGCCCGCCCGGTACGGCCCGGCCGCGGCCGTGCCCGTCGAGCTGCGCGGGGCCGGACAGTGTTCCCGGCAGGTCAACAACTTCGCCGCCGCCGCGGTCTTCGAGTGCGACCGGCTCATCGCCGTCGAGGTGCTCACCCCCGGCGGGAACTGGTCCTCGTACCCGCCCCACAAGCACGACGAGCACCACCCCGGCGAGGAGTCCCGGCTGGAGGAGATCTACTGGTTCGAGATCGCCCCGCACGGGGACACGCCCGGGGTCGGCTATCAGCGTGTCAGCCCCTCCCCGGCCGGGAAGACCGACATCCTCACCGAGGTGAGGACCGGTGACGCGGTGCTCATCCCGGACGGCTGGCACGGACCGTCCATCGCGGCTCCGGGCCATGACATGTACTACCTCAACGTGATGGCCGGACCGGACCGGACGCGGGAGTGGCTGATCCGCGACCACCCCGACCACGGCTGGATCCGCTCCACCTGGGCCGGGCAGGACATCGACCCCCGGCTGCCCTTCCACCGCACGGAGGACCCCCGATGAGGCTCACCGTGGCGCAGGCGCTCGTACGCTTCCTCGCCCGCCAGTACACCGAGCGCGACGGACACCGGCAGCGCCTCGTCGCCGCGACCTGGGGGATCTTCGGGCACGGGAACGTCGCCGGGATCGGGCAGGCCCTCCTGGAGAGCGGCCCGCACGCCATGCCCTTCCTCCAGGGGCGCAACGAGCAGGCCATGGTGCACGCCGCCGTCGGGTACGCCCGCCAGTGCGGGCGGCTCTCCGCGCACGCCGTCACCACCTCCATCGGCCCCGGCGCGACCAATCTCGTCACCGGGGCCGCCCTCGCCACGATCAACCGGATCCCGGTGCTCCTGCTGCCCGGGGACGCCTTCGCCGCGCGGCCCGCCGATCCGGTGCTCCAGCAGCTCGAGGTCCCGTACGCCGGGGACCTCTCCGTCAACGACACCCTGCGGCCCGTCTCCCGGTACTTCGACCGGATCACCCGCCCCGAGGCCTTGGTCCCCGCCGCCCTCCAGGCCATGCGGGTGCTCGCCGACCCCGTGCAGACCGGCGCCGTCACCCTCGCGCTGCCGCAGGACGTACAGGCGCAGGCGTACGACTGGCCCGAGGAGTTCTTCGCCGAGCGGGTGTGGGGCGTACGCCGGCCCCGCCCGGACCGGGCGGAGCTCGCGGCGGCCGCCGATGCCGTACGGGGCTCCGCGCGGCCCCTGATCGTCGCCGGTGGCGGGATCCGGCACAGCGCGGCGCAGGCGGCCCTGGCCGCCCTCGCCGAGGCCACCGGGATCCCGGTGGCCGTCACGCAGGCGGGCAAGGGCGTCCTGCCCTACCACCACCCCGCCGAGGTGGGCGGGATCGGGCACACGGGGACGGCCACGGCCGACCGCCTCGCCCGGGAGGCCGACCTCGTCATCGCCGCCGGGAGCCGGCTGACCGACTTCACCACCGCCTCCGCGACCCTGTTCCAGAACCCCGCCGTGCGGTTCATCGGCCTCAACCTGGACCCGTACGACGCCCACAAACTCGCCGCCCGGCCCCTGGTCGCCGACGCGCGGGAGGCCCTCGACGAGCTGCGGGAGGCGCTGCGGGGCCACCGCGTGGATCCCGCGTACGAGGCCGCGTACGGGGCGGACAAGGGGCGCTGGGAGGCGCGCGTCAACCAGGCCTACGAAGTCCCCGAGGGCGAGGACGACGCGGTCCCCACCCAGACCCAGGTCCTCGGCCTGCTGGACGGCCTCGTCGACGGCACCGACATCCTGGTCAACGCGGCCGGATCCCTCCCCGGCGACCTGCACAAGCTGTGGCGTGCCCGCTCGGCCGACCAGTACCACCTGGAGTACGGCTACTCCTGCATGGGCTACGAGATCCCGGCCGCCATCGGGGTGGCGCTCGCCGCGCCCGGCCGCCCGGTGTGGGCGCTGGTCGGCGACGGGACGTACCTGATGAACCCGACCGAGATCGTCACGGCCGTCCAGGAGGGCGTCCCGATCAAGGTGGTGATCCTCGACAACCACGGATACGCCTCCATCGGTGGCCTCTCGGGGGCGGTGGGGGGCGAGGGCTTCGCCACCGCCTACCGCTTCCGGGCGGCGGACGGTTCGTACACGGGCGACCCCCTTCCCGTGGACCTCGCCGCCAACGCGGCCTCCCTCGGGATGGCCGTGATCCGCGCCCACACCATCGGTGACCTGCGAAAAGCCCTCTCCGAGGCGCGTGCGGCGGACCGTCCCACATGTGTCTACGCAACGACCCGAACACCCGACACTGTGTCGGGCCCACCCCCGGCACAGGCGTGGTGGGATGTTCCTGTGGCCGAGACCGCGACCCGTGCGTCCGCGGTGGAAGCCCGCGAAGAGTACGACCGGCAAGCCGCGCAGCGACGTCGCCATCTGTGAAGGAGCAATAGGCATGAAGACCGTCAACCACTGGATCGGTGGCAAGACCGTCGAGGGCGCGTCGGGCAACTACGGCCCGGTCACCGACCCGGCCACCGGCGAGGTCACCACGCAGGTCGCCCTGGCCTCGGCCTCCGAGGTCGACGCCGCCGTGCAGGTCGCGAAGGAGGCCTTCCAGACCTGGGGCCAGTCCTCGCTGGCCGCCCGCACCAAGGTGCTGTTCGCCTACCGCGCCCTGCTGGACGCCAACCGCGACGCCATCGCCGAGCTGATCACCGCCGAGCACGGCAAGGTCCACTCGGACGCGCTGGGCGAGGTCGCGCGCGGCCTGGAGATCGTCGAGCTGGCCTGCGGGATCACCACGCAGCTCAAGGGCGAGCTCTCCACGTCGGTCTCCAACCGCGTGGACGTCTCCTCCATCCGCCAGCCGATCGGCGTGGTCGCGGGCATCACCCCGTTCAACTTCCCGGCGATGGTGCCGATGTGGATGTTCCCGCTGGCCGTGGCCTGCGGAAACACCTTCATCCTCAAGCCGAGCGAGAAGGACCCGTCGGCGTCCAACAAGCTGGCCGAGCTGATGACCGAGGCCGGTCTGCCGGCGGGCGTGCTGAACGTCGTGCACGGCGACAAGGTCGCGGTGGACGCACTGCTCGCGCACCCCGACATCGCGGCCGTCTCCTTCGTCGGCTCCACCCCGATCGCCCGCCACATCCACACCACCGCCTCCGCCAACGGCAAGCGCGTGCAGGCCCTGGGCGGCGCCAAGAACCACATGCTGGTGCTGCCGGACGCCGACCTGGACGCGGCCGCCGACGCGGCGGTCTCGGCCGCCTACGGCTCGGCCGGCGAGCGCTGCATGGCGATCTCCGCCGTCGTGGCCGTCGGGTCCATCGCGGACACGCTCGTCGACAAGATCCGCGAGCGCGCCGAGAAGATCAAGATCGGCCCCGGCAACGACCCGACCTCCGAGATGGGTCCGCTGATCACCGCCGCCCACCGCGACAAGGTCGCCTCGTACGTCAAGGGCGCGGCCGCCCAGGGCGCCGACGTGGTCCTCGACGGCACCGGCTACACGGTGGAGGGCAACGAGAACGGCCACTGGATCGGCCTGTCGCTGCTCGACAACGTCAAGACCGACTCGGACGCCTACCGCGACGAGATCTTCGGCCCGGTGCTGTGCGTGCTGCGCGCCGAGACCTACGAGGAGGGCGTGGCGCTGATCAACGCCTCGCCGTTCGGCAACGGCACGGCGATCTTCACCCGCGACGGCGGCGCGGCCCGCCGCTTCCAGCTGGAGATCGAGGCGGGCATGGTCGGCGTCAACGTGCCGATCCCGGTGCCGGTGGGCTACCACTCCTTCGGTGGCTGGAAGGACTCGCTCTTCGGCGACCACCACATCTACGGCAACGACGGCATCCACTTCTACACCCGCGGCAAGGTCGTCACGACGCGCTGGCCGGACCCCTCAGACGCCCCGGCGGGCGTCGACCTCGGGTTCCCGCGCAACCACTGACCCGACCCGACCCGACCCGCACCGGCCGCTCGCCCCCCGCAACCCTCACGCGGGGGGCGAGCCCGTTCATCGGGCGGCCGGGCAGCGGGTGGGCGGGCGGCGGTCGGCCGGGCTCAGAGCAGCAGGGACCAGACGTCCTTCGCCGCCGTGGCGGACCAGACCGCGTCGCCGTGGCCGTAGCCCGGCACGACCGAGTAGCCGACCCGCTTGTTGCCGGCCGCGCGGATCAGCTCCGCGCCGCGCGGGTGGTCGCCGCGGCCCAGCTCGGTGTTGACCCAGACCACCTCGGCGGTTATCCGGCCCCAGTCGATCTTGTAGGTCTTCTCGTCGCCCGCCCAGACCGCGGCCAGGTCCCGCATCAGGGCCGTCGGGAGCAGACCGCTGCCGAGGGCCGCGGTGGCCGCATGCCAGGTGGCGAGCGGGGTGTGGGCCAGCGTGAACCTGTCCTCGGCCGGGGTCGCGCCGAATGCGTAACTCCCCGCGCTGTGGCCCCGGGTGTAGATCCAGTTCGCCGCGCCCGGCAGCACCGAGGTACGGATCAGCGCGAAATGGGCCAGCCCCGCGTGGGTGAAGCGCCGCGCGGGGTCCGGCGGCCACGGTACGGGCGAGGGCCCGGCCGGGTCGCGGACGGCCCGGGCGACCAGACCCGCCAGCCCCGGGTCGGTCGCGTACACGCCGCGCGCGAGCTGGCCGGCGTACACGTCCCGCGTCTGCGCCGCCCGTACGGCCAGGGCTCCCGTGTACGGCCCGGTCGTGTCCAGGACCACCACCCGCTGCAGGCGCGGGGAGCCGTCGTGCGAGGCGGCGTCCAGCGCGAGGGCGGCCCCGGCGGAGTGCCCGGCGTACTGGTACGGCAGCCGCAGTACGGAGTCCAGCGCACCCACCACCTTGGCCAGATCCCGGCGGTGCGCGGCGAGCCCCCGGTCGGCGGTGATGTCGCCGGCCCGCGCGGAGTCCTCGCGCGGGGTCACGCCGACCACCAACAGGCCCTGGCGGCGCAGTTCGTGCGCGAGGTTGTGGTCCCCGGGGCCGCCGGGGGTGAAGAAGTCGGCGCGGAAGTTCAGCCCCCCGCCCGGCAACAGGTACGCGATCCCGCGCGGCGGCCGCGCCGTGTCCGCGACCACGTCCACGGTGACGGGGGCCGGGCCGCCGTCGGAGAGCGGGAGGGTGAGGCGTACCCAGCCGTCGCCGGGCTGGTAGGCGGCGGTGCCGGTGCCCAGGGTCCGCTCGATCCGGGTCAGCAGGCCCGCGCCCTTGGTGGCGGAGCGGGCCGGGTCGAGCGTCCCGAAGGCCGCGAGTCCCGCGCCCGCGGCGGTCGCGGCGGCCGCCCCGCGCATCCCGGACGTGGTGCCCGCGGCGTGCGCCCCGCCGGCCACGCCGAGCGCGAGGGCCGCCGCCCCGGCCAGCCCTCCCGCGAACGCCACCCGCCGGTCGGGACCGGAGCGGGCGCGGGCCGGCTGGTCAGGCCGGCCTCTGCTGTGCTGGTGTTCCATGGTTGAGCCTCCCCGTGGCGGTGGTGGCCGAATGCCGCCCCCGGGAGACACCCTCGCCGCTCAGCGGGCCTCAGCCAAGTCCGGTGTGGGTTCCGCGTCTTCAGCCCCGGTGCGCCGGCGCCGGCGCAGTACCCACCACGCGATCGCCGCGCCCGCCAGTACCAGGACGGCGCCCAGCGCAGGCCAGGGAACCGCGAGGAAAGCGGCGGCGGACCCGGCGGACAGATCGGGGTAGGCCGCCGCCCCGGCCGTGATGTCGACGGTGACCCGGTCCAGCTGCGGAGCGTCCGCCCAGTCCTCGGCCAGTACGATCCGCTGGCCGGGCAGCAGCACCAGCTTCAGCTCACGGGCCGGCCGGTCCAGCACCGTGCGCCCGAACAGCCCCTCGGCCGACACCCTCACCTTCGGTTCGACGACCACGTTGCCCCGGTTGACCAGGGTGTACGTGACCTTGGCGCGGGCCTTCTTCACCCAGGGCAGCAGCGGCGCCGCCCGGTCCACCTTCACGTCCTCCACGCTCAGCCCCGGGGTCACCGGCCCGGGCACCCGGAAGTAGAGCCGGGCCCCCACCGAGCGCTTCACCCCGACCTGGACCTTGCCCTCCTTCTGCACGCCCTCCACAGCGGTGTTGAGGGCGACGATCCCGCCCACGTGGTCGCCGGGCGTCGCGTCCGCCGGGACCTTCACGGTGAAGGGGATGTCCTTGCGGCCCTTGGGCGGCACGGTGACCGTGGTCGCGGTCTGCGGAGGCAGCGCGATCCAGGTGCCCACGTCCTTGGGCCCGGTCTCCACCGGCAGCAGCGCGAAGGCCCCGCCCACCGGGGTGTTCACGGCATCGGTGGCGAAGACCTGGAACGTCAGCTCCTTGTCGGAGGAGTTCAGGATCGTCGCGCTGTCGGTGACGGTGCTCCCGGCCTCGCCCTGGTGGAAGAAGTACGCGCGGTCGGTCATCGCCGCACCGGCCGGCGGGGTCGGGAAGACGCCCCAGGTGCCGTTGTCCGCGGCCGCGGCGGGGGTGGCGGACAGCAGGCCCGTGCCCAGCAGGCCCGCGCCCAGCATGAGCAGGCCGGCGAGCAGCCCGTACAGGGCGCTGCGCGTGCGACGGCGGCGGCGGGTGCGTATGCGGCTACGGGTGCGGAGGCGGGTGCGCATGGGCGGTTCTCCAGACGGGGCGGACAGGGGAAGGGTGGTGCGGTGCCGGAGCACCGCACCACCCGGGTGGAGCGGGTTGGGCGGGTGGAGCGGGTGGAGCGGGGTCAGGCGATCGAGAAGGTGACGACCGACTGGTAGGTGTCGGCGAACATGAACGGCGGGAGCTGGATCATCCCGGCGCCGCCCACCTCGAACTCGCCGCCGGTCAGGTTGTCCCCGCCGGGGGCCTGGGAGGCGATCTTCATCGGGGTGTCGGAGATCGCACCGGGCGCACCGGCGGTGCAGGTGCTCGGGCTGTCCGCGTTGGTCACCTTGCAGGACGGCTGGATGCCGATCTGCGCCTTGGCCATCGAGTGGCCGGTGGCCTCGTTCAGGAACGGCGTACGGGTCGCAGAGACGTCCCAGCCGAGGGTGCCGCCGCGGAAGTCCTGGACGGACATCGCGGTGAACTGGCCGACGACCGACTGGGCCTTGCCGTTGATGGTCACCTTGCCGAAGTCGACGGCCGGGTTGCCGCTCTGCGGGCCGATGGCCAGCGGACCGGGCAGCACCTCGACGTCGACCGGGTTCTTCACCCCGGGCTGGTCCTTGATGAAGACGAAGTCCTTGTACGGGGTGATGGCACCGTCGATCTTGATCTGGTCGGTGTCCTGGTTGATCGTGATCGCGCAGGTGGCGGTGCCGTCGGCCGCGGCCGTGCCGCTGCCCGTCTCACCGGTCGCCGCGCCCCCCTTGAGGGCGGAGCAGGTGACCGGTCCGGCCGGGAAGTTGGCGCCGGTGACGGTGACCGCGGTGCCGGCCTTGCCGCTGTTGGGCGTCAGCTTGGTGGTGATCGGGTCCTTGGGCAGGGCCTCCACGGCGATCGAGCCGAGGGAGGCGCTCGGGCGCGGCGCCGGGGTGCAGGTGGTGGTGAAGACCGAGCCGGAGAGGTCCGCGTCGACCACCGACAGGTCCAGGGAGACGGAGAGCGTGGTGCCCTCGGAGCCGTCCGGGATCTTGATGGTGCCGGAGAACGCCTTGGGGTCCAGAGGCTGTCCGGCCACGACGCTGACCGTCTCGGGCGGGCTGACGACCACCTGGGTGGTCGTGCCGACCTTCAAGGTCACCTTGGAGGTGTTCACCGTCGTGACGGAGAAGCCGGGGAGCAGCGGGCTCGCGCCCGGGTCGATGGTGATCGGGACGACGTCGCCGGCCTTGGCGCCGTCCGGCAGGGTGACCGTGTAGTTCTGGTTGCCCGAACCGTCCGCCTGCGGCGCCGGGGCGTCGCAGTTCTCGAAGACGGGGGTCGTCTTCGTCGCGGCCTGCGCGGAGCCCGCCAGGCCCACCACGCCGCCCGTCAGGGCCAGGGACAATGCGCCCGCCCCGGCCAGAACTCTTCGTCGGAACGTTGTACTCACTGGGTCGCGACTCCTTCGTCAGACGAACCCCTCCCCCCACCCGCTGTGTGGGGGAGGCCGAGCCGGTGCGGTGGCCGACATTGACGCGTCGCGGTGATGAGAAGTCAATGGCTTGCTTTCGCCCGAAGCACTCAGAAATTGATGTGCCATCAGGCCAGGTCTGACAGGTGGCCGGATACCGGTCGCCCGGCGCGCGGGGCGGGTGGGAAGGGTGGGGCTGCGGGACGGCGCTGACCTGCGGTGACGAAGCCCGCCGGCGGTCGGGGAGGCGTCGGCGGGCGGTGCGTGCGTACGGCCGGTTACTTGTGGGTCGGTGTGTGCAGCAGCCGGTTCGGGGTGCCGGCCGGGAGCGCGGTGATCCGGCCGGGCACGGCATCGCGTACGAGTGCCTGGAACACCTGGGCCGGGGTCCTGGCCGTACCGCCCGCCAGGATCAGCGCGGCGGCGCCCGCCACGTGCGGGGCCGCCATCGAGGTGCCGGAGGCCCGCGCGATCGCGGTGGCGGAGCCCTTCCACGCGGAGGTGACGGACACGCCCGGCGCGGCCAGGTCCACGCACCTGCCGTAATTGGAGAACCTGGCCCACCGGTCCGCGGCGTCGGTCGCACCGACCGTGACGGCCTGCGGGACGCTTGCCGGGGAGCCGGCGCAGGCGTTCTCGCGGGCGTTGCCGGCGGCGACGGTGAAGGTGATCCCGGCGGCGACCGCCCGCGCCACCGCCCGGTTCAGGGCGAAGCTGTAGCTGCCGCCCATGCTCATGTTGGCCACCGCCCGGGTGGCGCCGGCCGCCAGGGAGTCCCTCACCATCCAGTCGATGCCGCCGACCATGGCCGACAGGGTGCCGTTGCCGCGGCAGTCGGCGATCTTGACCGCGACGAGCGAGACCCCCTTGGCGACCCCGTACGTCGCCCCGCCGATCGTTCCCGCGACGTGCGTGCCGTGACCGTTGCAGTCGTCGGCACCCTGCCGGGACACGGTGTTGGCCCCGAACCGGGCGCGGCCGCCGAACTCCTGGTGGAGGGTGTTGATCCCGGTGTCCAGGACGTACGCGGTGACGCCCCGCGCCTGGGTGGCGTACGCGTACGAGCCGTCGAGCGGGAGCTCGCGCTGGTCGATCCGGTCCAGCGGCCAGGGCGCGGGGCTCTGCGCCTGGGCGTCGCCGCCGGAGCTGCCGCTGCCGCTGGCGTTGCCGCTGGCGTTGCCGTCGCTGCCGTCGCTGCCGTCGCTGATCCGGAACTCGGCGTCCGGCTCCACGGAGGCCACCCGCGGGTCCGCGGCGAGGGCCGCGGCGCGGGCGGCGGTGGTGCGTACGGCGAAGCCGTTCAGGGCGGTGTCGTACACGGCCCCGACCCGGTCGCCGGCCGCCTCGGCCTCTGCGGCGAGGGCGCGGACGGGGGCCCGCGAGGCGTAGTCGCGCAGGACCACGACGTAGGCGGCGGTGGGGGTTTCGGCGGGCGGCGGCGCCGACAGCGTGGACGCCGCCAGCAGGGCGGCGGCCGGGAACAGGGTGAAGAGTGGGGTCATGCGCCCGATGCTCGGCCCGGCGGGCGAAGCCCGCGCGGAGGGTGCGCCGACTGGCCCCACGACACGCCGCCGCAGGAGCTACGCGGTGTCCGCGCCCAGGGGCCAGCCGCGCATCGCGAACACGCCCTCGTCGCGGGCGCCCGCCGAGGCGTACGTGGCCAGGGCGGCCTCGTTGTCGGTGTCGACGCCCACCCACATGCCGTAACAGCCGCGGGCCTTGGCCTCGGCGGCCAGGGCCTCGGTCAGGGCGCGGCCGATCCCGCGCCGCTGGTAGCCCTCGTCCACCGAGAGCTCGTACAGGCACATCTCGGTGCCCTTGTCGGGGTGGCTCATCTCGATGCCGGAGACCATGCCGGCGGGCACGCCGTCCACGTAGGCGATGAGCATCAGGTGCCCGGCGGCGGCGAGGAACCGCCGCGACCGGTCCTCGCTGACGGGGCCGTCGAAGAGTCCCTCGGCGGCCTGCAGTTCGGCGGGGGTACCCGCTCGGCGGATGTCCATGACGGCCACGATAGTGCGGGCATGGCGCCGGGGTAGATCGATTTCGGCACGGCGTGGCGGGCCGCGCCCCAGGCGGTACGCGGGGCACTCGCCCTCGCGTACGAGGCGCTCACGTCCGGCGGGCTCGCGGTGGGAGCCTGTCCTCGCGGACGCGCCGGGGACCGTGCTCGGCGAGGGACGCAACGAGGCGTACGAGGAGGGGCCGGGGGAGGGCCCGGGGGAGGGCCCTGGGGACGGGACCGCTGCGCGGCACGCCGCCGGCGCACGCCGAGATGACCGCGTTCGGGGGCCGCCCGCGCGGCCGCCGCCCGGGTCACGCGGGTGGGGGAGGTGCGGTACCTGGCCCCGGACCCGTGGGCCCTGCCGGGCGGCTCCCGGACGGGCCGAGCGGGCCGGCCCGCGGCGGGGTGTGGCTGCCGGCAGCCCACGTGGCCGCGGCCGCGCAGGGCCCCGCCGAACCGCGGATCCTGACCTTTCACCACGCCGCCGAACCGGAGACCGCGGCCCTGCACGACTTGGTGCCGGCGGGCCTGCCGACAGCCCCCTCGGCGGAGTCCTGGCTCGCCCCGCTCTGGGCCGGCCCGGCCCGACGCGGCCCGGGGCCGCGGCGGCGCGGGCGGTGCGTACGGGTTAGAGCGAGCCCGGCTCACGGGCCGACGGGGCCGACGGGGCCGGGGCGCGCAGGGCGAGGGCCGCGGCGTAGCCGGGTGGGGCCGGCAGGTCGGTCAGGGTCCAGCCGGGGACCGCGGCCGGGGTGGGCGCGGCGGCGACGTAGGGCTCCGCCAGGCCGAGCGCCAGGCCCGTACCGGTGGCCTTGAGGTAGGCCTCCTTTCGGGACCACACCCGCCCCATCGCCGCGGGCCGGTCCGCTTCCGGCAGCGCGGTCAGCTCCGCGGTCTCCGCCGGATGCAGCGTGTTCAGTACGTCGGCCACCGCGGCCGCGCTCGGGATCCCCTCCACGTCGACCCCGACCGGCACCCCCGCGAAGGCGAAGTAGGCCACGTCGTCGCTGTGAGACAGGGAGAACTGCAGTGCGCCACCGCCCGCCACGGCAGGTCGGCCGTGCGGGCCGCCGCAGCACGGGCAGGTCTCGCGGAACAGCGCCACCTCCGCCGGGGCCAGCCCGAGGTAACCGCCGATCAGTACCCGAAGCCCCACGTGCGAGGCCAGGTACCGGCGCCGGTCGCCCTCCCGCACCAGCCGCGCGGCCCGGTCCCGCTCGGCCGCGTCCAGCATCGCCAGCGCCTCGGCAACCGGGTGGCCGCCGACCACCTGCGAGGTGGTGTCCAGAGACCAGACCGCCACGCCCGTGCCCGTCGGCAGCGCGCCGGTCCGCGGCACACCGCTGCCGAGGCGGTTCACGTACGGAGTCATCCGACGAGGGTAGACGAGCAGGTCGCCGGCCCGGCCTCGGGCAAAGCCTATGCTTCCCCCTCGAGTCCGACTCGGCTTTCGACTCGGCTTTGACTTGGGGGAGTTCAGGATGCGAAGTGCTGTCGTCACGCCCGAAGGCGACCGGATCCGGTGGGTCGAACTGCCGGGGGCGCAGCCGCCCCGGGTCTACCTGCACGGCCTGGGGTCCACCTCGCCCGCCTACTTCGCGGCGAGCGCCGTGCACCCGCTGCTCGCCGGGCGGCGGTCCCTGCTCGTCGACCTGCTGGGGCACGGGCACAGCGACCGGCCCGAGGACTTCTCCTACACGCTTCAGGCGCATGCCGACGCGCTCGCCTCCGCGCTCGAACAGGCCGACGCCGGCGGGGCCGAACTGATCGCGCACAGCATGGGCGGGGCCGTGGCCATCGTGCTGGCCGACCGGCACCCCCACCTCGTCTCCCGGCTGGTGCTGGTCGACGCGAATCTGGACCCCAGCCCCCGCACTCCCGGCTCGGCAGGCAGCAGCGGGATCGCCTCCTACTCCGAGGAGGAGTTCCTGGCCGGCGGCTGGGCCGAGGTGCGCGACCGGGTCGACGCGCACTGGTGGTCCACGATGCGGCTGGCGGGCCGGGTCGCGCTGTACCGCACCGCCTTCCACCTCGCCGTGGGCACGACGCCCACGATGCGCGAGCTGCTGCTGGAGCTGAAGATCCCGCGCAGCTACCTGTTCCCGGCGCAGGACGGCCACTTCCCCGGCACCGAGGCGCTGGAGGCGTCCGGGGTGACGGTGGTCCCCGTCCCCGACTGCGGGCACAACATCATGCTGGACAACCCCGACGGCTTCGCCCGGGCCGCGGCGGCTGCCCTCGCCGAGGACACCTTCTAGTGCTGTGGCCGGAAAGGTTCACCGGGTCGCGGCGCCCGGCACGGCGCCTCGCCGTG